>CALMVT010000322.1:0-8914 GCA_937873175.1 uncultured Acetobacteraceae bacterium
CAAACCTGGATCAGGTGGTGGGCAACAGGGCGGCGCCGACCGAGACCTTGTCCGGGCTGGTGGAGCGCGTCACCTACCACAACGCCGAGAACGGCTTTTGCGTGCTGCGGGTCAAGGCGCGCGGCCAGCGCGACCTCGTCGCCGTGGTCGGCCACGCCGCCGCGGTCAGCGCGGGCGAGTTCATCAGCGCGACCGGCCTGTGGACCACCGACCGCGAGCACGGGCTGCAGTTCAAGGCCGCCCAGGTCACGACCTTGCCGCCGACCACCCTGGAAGGGATCGAGAAGTACTTGGGGTCAGGCATGATCCGCGGCATCGGCCCCGTGTATGCCCGCGCCTTGGTGCAGGCGTTCGGCGAGCAGGTGTTCGACCTAATCGAGCAGGAACCCGGCCGATTGCGCGAGGTGACGGGCATCGGTGCGAAGCGCGCCGCGCGCATCGTCGCCGGCTGGGCCGAGCAGAAGGCGGTGCGCGAGATCATGCTGTTCCTGCATGCCCACGGCGTCGGCACGTCGCGCGCGGTGCGCATCTTCAAGACCTACGGCCAGGACGCCATCGCGCTGATCACCGAGAACCCTTACCGCCTGGCCCGCGACATCCGCGGTATCGGCTTCCGCACCGCGGACCAGGTGGCGGCCCGGCTCGGCATCGAGAAAACGGCGACGATCCGGGTGCGCGCCGGGCTGTCGTTCGGCTTGGCGGAGGCGACGGGGCAAGGACATTGCGGCTTGCCGGTGGCCGAGCTGACCCGGGCGACGGCCGCGCTGATCGAGGTGGCGCCGGGGCTGATCGAGGCGGCGCTCCGGTTGGAGCTGGCCGACGGCGAGCTTGTGGCCGACACGGTGGACGGCGAAGCCTGCGTGTTCTTGGCCGGTCTCTACCGTTCGGAGCAGGCGATTGCCGGGCGGCTGCGCGCCTTGTCGGAGGGCCTGCCGCCCTGGCCCGCCATCGACGCGGCCCGCGCGATCCCCTGGGTGGAGGCCCGCACCGGGCTGGCCTTGGCGCCGAGCCAGGCGGCGGCGCTGCGGCGCGCGGTTTCGGCCAAGGCGCTGGTGATCACCGGCGGCCCGGGCGTGGGCAAGACCACGCTGGTGCGGTCCATTCTGCAGGTGCTCGGGGCCAAGGGCGTCCCCGTGGCGCTGTGCGCGCCTACGGGGCGTGCGGCCAAGCGCCTGGCGGAAAGCACGGGGCTGGAAGCGCGCACGGTGCACCGCCTGCTGGAAGCCGACCCCAAGACCGGCGGGTTCAAGCGGGGCGAAGCGCACCCGCTCGACTGCGGCCTCTTGGTGGTGGACGAGTGCAGCATGGTGGACGTGCCGCTGATGCGGGCACTGCTGCAAGCGCTGCCGGACCACGCGGCGCTGCTGCTGGTGGGCGACGTGGACCAGTTGCCGAGCGTGGGGCCGGGCCAGGTCCTCTCTGACGTGATCGCGTCCGGGGCGGTGCCGGTGATCCGGCTGACCGAGGTGTTCCGCCAGGCGGCGCAAAGCCGCATCGTCAGCAACGCCCACCGCATCAACGCGGGCGCCCTGCCGGAGCTGACGGCGCCGGACGGCTCCGACTTCTTCTTCGTGGAAGCGGACGCGCCGGAGGACGCGGTGCGCCGGCTGCTGGCCGTGGTGCGCGACCGGGCGCCGGCGCGCTTCGGCCTGCACCCGGTGCGCGACCTGCAGGTTTTGTGCCCGATGAACCGGGGCAGCCTGGGGGCGCGCACGCTCAACGTCGAGCTACAGCGGGCGCTGAACCCGCCCGGCCCTGAGCGCGTCGAGCGGTTCGGCTGGAGCTTCGGCCCCGGCGATAAGGTGATGCAAGTGGCGAACAACTACGAGCGCGACGTGTTCAACGGCGACCTCGGCCTGGTGGCGGCCATCGACATGGAGGAGGGGGTGCTCACCGCAAGCTTCGAGGGGCGCGCGGTGGAGTATGGCTTCGGCGAGCTGGACGAGCTGGTGCTGGCCTATGCCACGACGATCCACAAGGCGCAGGGGTCCGAGTATCCCGCCGTGGTGATCCCGCTCTCCACCCAGCACTACGCCATGCTGGCGCGCAACCTGCTTTACACCGGCGTCACCCGCGGCAAGCGGCTGGTTGTGGTGGTGGGGAGCCGCAAGGCACTCGCCATGGCGGTCCGCAACGGCGGCACTCGGCGGCGATGGTCCAAGCTGCGCGAATGGCTGCGGCCCGGCGTGCGGAACAGCCCCGAGTCGCACGGCGACGGCCTGCCGGGGAACTGAACGGGCAGGAGTCAGGCCGAGTTTCATGCCTGCGCCCAGGCAAAAGATTGATCCTGCCGCCGAACTGCGTCATGCTGCAGTCGTCCAAACCATCCCTCGCGGGAGAGTGCTGGCCCTGTCCAGCCGCCGAAGGCGCAACCGGCCCCCGGAAACGCTCAGGCCCCCAGGACCGCGACGGGCTTAGGACCTCTGGAAAGCCGGCGGCCGTCCACGTGGCCTCCGCACCGACGGAGTAACGGCGCCCGGGAGAGCGCCCGAATCTCTCAGGTTTCCCGGACAGAGGGGGGTCGCACCCGTTGGCAGCCGCCGGCGGGCGACCCTGCGTCCGGAGCTTGCCCATGGCCGAACCCGTCCTGAACATCGAAGCCGATCCGCCAGACGCGCTGCGCACCACGCCGCTCGACGCGCTGCACCGCCGCCTCGGCGCGCGCATGGTGCCGTTCGCCGGCTATTCGCTGCCGGTGCAGTATGGACCCGGCGTGCTGGCCGAGCACCTGCACACCCGAAGCAGTGCCAGCCTGTTCGACGTTTCGCACATGGGCCAGTTCACCTTGAGCGGCGACGGCGCCGCCGCGGCGCTGGAAAGCCTGACGCCAGGCGACTTCCAGGCACTCGCGCCGGGCCGGCAGCGCTACACGCTGCTGCTGAACGACATCGGCGGCATCCTCGACGACCTCATGGTCGCGAACTACGGCGACCGCCTGATGATCGTCGTCAATGCCAGCCGCAAGGATGCCGACGCGCACCACATCGCGCAGGGCCTGCCGCCCGGCCTGTCCTTTGACCAGCACCCAGACCGCGCGCTGTTGGCGCTGCAAGGCCCAGCCGCGGCCGGCGTCATGGAGCGCCTGTGCCCGGCCGCGGCGGCGCTGCCCTTCATGGGCGTGACCGAGGCGCCGGTCGGCGGCATCGCCGCCTGGATCAGCCGCTCCGGCTACACCGGGGAGGACGGCTTCGAGATTTCCGTCCTGGCGACGGAGGCGGAGGCCTTGGCGACCCACTTGCTCGCCGAACCCGGCGTGCTGCCGGCCGGGCTGGGCGCGCGGGACAGCCTGCGGCTGGAAGCCGGGCTGTGCCTGTACGGCACCGACATCGACGAGCTGACCACGCCGGTGGAGGCGGACCTCGCCTGGACGGTCGGCAAGCGGCGCCGGGCGGAAGGAGGGTTCGCCGGGGCAACCGTGGTGCTGGACCAGTTGAAGACCGGGCCGCACCGGCTGCGCGTCGGGCTGCGGCCGACCGGCAAGGCGCCGGCGCGGGCCAAGACGCCCATCGTGAGCACGGACGGCACCGCCGCCGGCGATGTTACCTCGGGCGGCTTCTCGCCCACGCTCGGCGCGCCCATTGCGATGGGCTACGTGCGTCGGGACGTGTCGGCGCCGGGCACGGAGCTGCAGTTGCTGGTGCGCGAGAACATCCTGCCGGCGCAGGTTGTCCCCCTGCCGTTCGTCCCGCACCGCTTCGTTAAAGCCTGATCCGGAGCCGCCCCGCATGACCGAGACCCGCTACACCAAGGACCATGAATGGGTCCGCCTGGACGGCGCCGTCGCAACCGTCGGCGTGACCGACCACGCGCAGGAAGCGCTGGGCGATGTCGTGTTCGTCGAGCTGCCCAAGCCCGGCCGCGAAGTGGCGGACGGCGAAGCCTGCGCCGTGGTGGAAAGCGTGAAGGCGGCGTCCGATGTTTACGCCCCGCTCGCCGGCCGCGTGACGGAAACCAACGAGGCCGTCGTGGACGACCCGGCGCTGGTCAACCGCGCCGCCCACGGCGACGGCTGGTTCTTCCGCATGGAACTGACGGACCCCGCGGGCTTTGCCGCCCTGATGGACGAGGCTGCTTACAAGGCCCTGGTGGACAGCCTGTGATGGACGGGCACTTCGACCCGCTTGCGGAGCTTGGCGCGCTGGAGAACGCGGATGGCTTTGTTTCCCGCCACGTCGCGCCGAGCGAGGCGGAGATCGCCGCCATGCTGCGGGAGGTCGGCGCGGCGTCGCTCGACGACCTCGCGGCCAGGGCGGTGCCCGCCGCGATCCGCGGCGCGCCGGACGCCATGGACCTGCCGCCGGCGGCCGACGAGGCGACCGCGCTTGCCGAGTTGCGCGGCCTCGCCGGGCAGAACGAATGCAAGCGGTCGCTGATCGGCCAGGGCTACCATGGCACCCACGTCCCTCCGGTGATCGGGCGCAACGTGCTGGAAAACCCCGGCTGGTACACCGCCTACACCCCGTATCAGGCGGAGATCGCGCAGGGGCGGCTTGAGGCGTTGCTGAATTTCCAGACGATGGTTTGCGACCTCACGGCCATGCCCATCGCCAACGCGTCCCTGTTGGACGAGGCGACGGCGGCGGCGGAGGCGGTGACGATGGCGCGCGGCGTGGGCCGGGCCAAGTCGGACGTGCTCGCCGTCTGCATGGACTTGCACCCGCAAACCCGCGCCGTGCTGGAAACCCGCGCGGCGCCGCACGGCGTCCGGCTCGTGGACGTGGCGCCGGGCGACGCGGCGGGGATCGGCGCCGCCAAGCCCTTCGCCGTCGTGCTGCAATACCCCGGCACCACGGGCGCCGTCCGCGACCTCCGGGCGGAGATCGCCGCTGCGCACGAGGCGGGAGCGCTTGCCGTGGTCTGCGCGGACCTGCTGTCCCTGGTCATGCTGACGCCGCCGGGCGAAATGGACGCGGATGTCGTGGTTGGCTCCGCCCAGCGCTTCGGGGTGCCGATGGGCTTCGGCGGCCCGCATGCCGGGTTCTTCGCGACGCGCGAAGCATTCAAGCGCCAGATGCCCGGCCGCCTGGTCGGGGTGAGCCAGGACGCCGCCGGCAACCCGGCACTTCGCCTCGCCCTGCAAACCCGCGAGCAGCACATCCGGCGGGAAAAGGCCACCAGCAACATCTGCACCGCCCAGGTGCTGCTGGCGGTGATGGCCGGGATGTACGCGGTGTGGCACGGGCCGGAGGGCCTGCAGCGGATCGCCCGGCGGGTGCATCTGCAAGCCCGGCTGCTCGCCGGCGCCGCGGTGCGTTCCGGGTTCACGCTGCGGCACCCGGCGTTCTTCGACACGCTGACGCTGGACGGCGGCGACACGGCAGGCCTGACCAAGCGCGCGGCTGCCGCCGGCTTCAACCTGCGTGCGCTGCCGGATGGCGGCGTGTCGGTGGCATTGGACGAGACGGTGCCGCGGGGGGAACTCGGCCAGCTTGCCGAACTTCTCGGCGCCCCGCTGCTCGACGCCGCCCCCGGCGTGCCGGAGGCGTCTGTCCGCACCTCCCGCGCGCTGACCGCACCGGTGTTCAGCGCCTACCGCGCCGAGCACGAGATGCTGCGCTACCTCAAGCGGCTTGAGGATCGCGACGTGGCGCTGAACCGCAGCATGATCCCGCTCGGCTCCTGCACCATGAAGCTGAACGCGACGGCGGAGATGATGCCGGTGTCCTGGCCGGGCTTCGCCGACATCCACCCTTTCGCGCCCGCGGAGCAGACGCGCGGCTACCTGATGCTGATCGAGCGGCTGTCGGGCTGGCTGTGCCAGGTGACGGGCTTCGCCGCCGTGTCGCTGCAGCCCAATGCCGGCAGCCAGGGCGAGTATGCGGGCCTGCTGGCCATCCGCGCCTACCACGCTTCCCGCGGCGAGGCGCACCGCGACATCTGCCTGATCCCGTCCAGCGCGCACGGCACCAACCCGGCCAGCGCGGTGATGGCCGGCTACCGCGTGGTTGTCACCGGCTGCGACCGCGACGGCAACGTTGACCTGGCCGACCTGCGCGCCAAGGCGGCGCAGCACGAAGGACGCCTCGCGGCGCTCATGGTCACCTACCCCAGCACGCATGGCGTGTTCGAGGAGGGCATCCGCGAGATCTGCGACGTGGTGCACCGGCACGGCGGCCAGGTGTACATGGACGGCGCCAACATGAACGCGCAGGTCGGGCTGACCAGCCCGGCTTCCATCGGCGCGGACGTGTGCCACCTCAACCTGCACAAGACGTTCTGCATCCCGCACGGCGGCGGCGGCCCGGGCATCGGCCCCATCGGCGTGGCCGCCCACCTGGCGCCATTCCTGCCGAACCACCCGATGCGAGCGGATGCGGGGCCGGCCAGCGGCTTCGGCCCGGTGTCCGCGGCGCCGTTCGGCAGCGCCGGCATCCTGCCGATCAGCTACGCCTACATCCGCATGATGGGCGCGGCCGGGTTGCGGCGCGCGACCACGGTTGCGATCCTCAACGCCAACTACATGGCTGCCCGCCTCCGGCCCCACTACCCCGTGCTGTATGCCGGCGCGGGCGGCCTGGTGGCGCACGAGTGCATCCTGGACTGCCGCGGCTTCCAGGCGGAGGCCGGGGTGGGCGTCGAGGACATCGCCAAGCGCCTGCAGGATTACGGTTTCCACGCGCCAACCATGAGCTGGCCCGTGACCGGCACGCTGATGATCGAGCCGACCGAGAGCGAAAGCCGCGCCGAGATCGACCGCTTCTGCGACGCCATGATCGCCATCCGGGCGGAGATCGCGGCGATTGCCGCGGGCACACTGGACCGCACAGACAACCCGCTGAAGCACGCGCCGCACACGATGACCGAAGCCGCCGGCGCCGACTGGCCGCACGCCTACCCGCGGGAGCAGGCGGTGTTCCCCCTGCCTTTCGTGCGCGCCGCCAAGTACTGGCCGCCGGTGAAGCGGGTGGACAATGCCTATGGCGACCGCAACCTGGTCTGCACCTGCCCACCCATGGAGGACTACGCGCAGGCAGCCGACTAAGCATCATTCTGCGGAGCGTGCCCACGCGCAGCAGGAAAAATGATGCATCTTCAACGACTCCTAAGCAGGCATTCGTGGCGCAAGCTATGAACGCCTGCTTAGGCGCGGTGTCCGCGGGCGTAACAAGGCGGCAACCCGATTGCAAGTTGGGGTCCCCCGTAGGAAGCTGGCCGCTTGACGCCGGCGTTCGGCGCGATGCGGAGGCCACGGAATGAAATCGAGCCGGATGACCACGTATATCCTGATCGCGATGCTGCTCGGCATCGCGGTCGGCGGCTTGGTCCACTCGCAGATCGCCAACCCGGCCACGCATAAGCTGATCGCGGGCTACGTCGGGATCGGCAGCACGATCTTCCTGCGGCTGATCAAGATGATCATCGCCCCGCTGGTGTTCTCGACGCTGGTGGTGGGCATCGGGCACATGTCGGACGCGGGCGCGGTGGGCCGGGTCGGCGGCAAGGCGATGCTGTGGTTCATCAGCGCCTCGCTGGTGTCGCTCAGCCTCGGGCTGGTGCTGGTCAACCTGTTCGAGCCGGGCGCCGGGGTGCACAAGGTGGTGAGCGGCGTCGCCTCCGGCATCGACTCCCATGCCATGTCGGTGGACGGTTTCGTGAAGCACGTCTTCCCCGACAGCGCGATCCGCCCGATGGTGGACAACGAGATCCTGCAGATCGTGGTGTTCTCCGTGTTCTTCGGCGTTGCCTGCGCCGCCATGCCGGCGCGCGCCAAGCCGCTGCTTAAGGGCATCGAGAGCCTGTCCCACATCATCCTGGCCGTCACCGGCTACGTCATGAAGCTGGCACCGCTCGCGGTGTTCTGCGCCATGACGGCGACCATCTCGACCAACGGCCTCGGCATCCTGGTGAACTACGCGAAGTTCATGGGGGAGTTCTACGTCGGCCTGGCCTGCCTGTGGCTGGTGCTGGTCCTCGTGGGCTTCCTGATCCTGGGTCCCCAGGTGAAGCGGCTGGTGGCCCTGGTGCAGGAGCCGTTCCTGCTCGCCTTCTCCACCGCAAGCTCGGAGGCCGCCTATCCGAAGATGCTGGAGCAGTTGGCGAAATTCCCGATCTCCACCAAGATTTCCAGCTTCGTCCTGCCGCTCGGCTATTCGTTCAACCTTGATGGCACGATGATGTACTGCACCTTCGCCAGCGTGTTCATCGCCCAGGCTTATGACATCCCGCTGAGCTTCGGCACTCAGATCGCCATGCTGCTGACGCTGATGTTGACCAGCAAGGGCGTCGCCGGGGTGCCGCGCGCTTCGCTGGTGGTGATCGCGGCGACGCTTGGGCAGTTCGGCTTGCCGGAAGAAGGGCTGCTGCTGATCCTGGGCATTGATACCTTTCTCGACATGGGCCGCTCCGCCACCAACGTCATCGGCAACTCGCTGGCGACCGCCGTGGTGGCCAAGTGGGAAGGCCAGCTCGTCACCGATTCCGAGACCGTGCCGACGATCAAGGAGATGGAGGGCCAGCCGGCGTGACATCCTGGCGCCACGGCTGCGCCGCGCTCCTGGCACTTTGCCTGGCGACGGGCGCCAGGGCGGAGGAAGGGGCGGTACTGACCGGCACCTTGCAAGCCATCCAGCAGCGCGGCGCCGTGCGGATCGGCTACCGGGAAGGCGCCCCGCCCTTCGCGTTCCTCAACAAGGCCGGGCAGCCGGTCGGCTTCTCGCTGGACCTGTGCCGGGGTATCGCGGCCGACATCGCAGACATGCTCCACCGCGACCTGCTGCAGCCCGACGCCGCGGATTGGGAGGAGGGCATCCGCATCGTCCTGCTGCCGGTCGCCGCCGATGCGCGGCTGCCCAAGCTGGTGTCCGGCGAGATCGACCTGGAATGCGGCTCGACCACCGCAACCGAGCAGCGCGCCCAGGCCGTCGCCTTTTCCCCGGTGTTCTTCCTGGCCGGCACCAAGCTCATGGTGTCCGGC
>CALMVT010000322.1:9014-40631 GCA_937873175.1 uncultured Acetobacteraceae bacterium
GGGCACGCTTGCCGCGTTGTACAAGCGCTGGCTCGTCCAGCCTTTGCCAACCGGCACGGCCCTGAACCTGCTGATGAGTCCGCATTTGGCCGAGATGTATCGGGCGCTCGGCAGCCCCGACTAGCCACGCCGCGCGGGCTGGCATATCGCGGCGCGCACCCGACATTCCGGCTTATGCCCCGTCCGTGGATTCCCCGCCGCGTGCTCGTCACGCCCTCCGCCCTCGCCTGGCCATCCGGCGTCGCGGCCTTGGAGCGCGCTGCCGCACTTGGCGCGGAGGTCATACGGCTCCCCGCCGACCGGCTGAGCGGCCTGCCGGACGCCTACCGCGACGCCAAGACCACCATGGCCGTCGTGACGGCAAGCCCCAGCCGGCGCCGCTTGCAGGCAATCCCGCCCAGCGCCGATTGGCGGTTCGACCTGGCCGAAGGCTGCCCGGCACATTGCTCCTACTGCTACCTCGCCGGCTCGCTCGCGGGTCCGCCGATCATCCGCGCCTACGCCAACCTGCCGGAAATCCTGGCCGAACTGCCCGCCGCCGTGGGCCAGGGCCGCATCACGTCCTTGTCCCCAAACCGCGCCGCGGAGGGCACGACATTCGAGTGCTCCTGCTACACCGACCCGCTGGCCATCGAGCATCTGACTGGCAGCCTTGCGGCCTCCATCTCGCATTTCGGCGCTTGGGACGCAGCGGTGCAGCTTCGCTTCACCACCAAGTTCGACGCGGTTGGCCCGCTGCTGGACCTGCAGCACAACCGGCGGACGCGCATCCGCTTTTCGGTCAATGCCCAGGCCGCCGAGCGGCACGAGGGCGGAGCGCCCCGCATGGCAGCCCGGCTCGCGGCGCTGCGCGCGGTGGCCGGGGCGGGCTACCCGGTCGGCCTCACGGTTGCGCCCATCATGCGGGTGCCGGACTGGGCCGCCGCCTATGAGCGCCTGTTTGCCGAGGTCGCCCTGGCCCTCGACGGCATTGCCGACGTGGATCTCACGGCCGAGCTGATCACCCACCGCTTCACCCCGAAGTCGAAGGAGGTGCTCGCCGGCTGGTATCCCGGCAGCCCGCTCGAAATGGACGAGGCGCAGCGGGCGCGGAAGATGACCAAATTCGGCTCGGTCAAATGGGTGTTTCCGAAGGAGCAGATGGCCGAGATGCGCGCCACCCTGCAAGCCGCGCTGGCCCGGCGACTGCCGGCGGCGCGTCTCCTGTATTGGACGTAATCGAAATAATCTGCCCGCTCTGTCATGCAAACGTCATAAATCTGCAACATGCCCGTCGCCGTTGCTGCCTAGGGTGCGGTTGTTCGCCGGACCTGCCGGGCCACCGCGGCCACGGCAGCGGCTGTTCCCCAACGAGGAAAACCGCATGAGCTTGATGACCAAGATGCTGGCGACGGCTGCGCTGGGGTGCCTGGTGGCGTTTCCCGCGGCGGCGCAGCAGATCACCGGCGCCGGGGCATCGTTCCCCAACCCGGTCTACCAGAAGTGGGGCGAAGCGGCGCAAAAGGCGATCAGCATTCAGTTGAACTACCAGTCCATCGGCTCTGGCGGCGGGCAGACGCAGATCAAGAACCGCACGGTGGATTTCGGCGCGTCCGACGCGCCGATGACCGACGCGGCGCTCAAGGAAGCCAACCTGCTGCAGTTCCCCGCGGTCATGGGCGCCGTGGTCGCCATCGTGAACCTGCCCGGCGTCGCCGACAACCAGTTGAAGCTGACCGGCGACGTGCTGACCGACATCTATCTCGGCAAGGTCGCCAAATGGAACGATCCCAAGATCGCGGCGCTGAATGAAGGCGTCACGCTGCCGGGCCTGGCGATTGCGCCCGTGTACCGCGCGGATGGTTCCGGCACCACCTTTGTTTGGGCATCCTACCTGTCGGCGGCATCGCCGGAGTGGAAAGGGAAGGTCGGCGTCGGCACCTCCGTCCGCTTCCCCGCAGGTACCGGGTCCAAGGGCAACGAGGGGGTCGCCGGCACGGTGCGGAACACCCGCGGCGCCATCGGCTACGTCGAGAACGCCTATGCCACGCAGAACAAGCTGGTTTCCACCCAGCTCCGCAACAAGGCCGGCAGCTTCGTCAGCCCGAGCACCGAAAGCTTCGTCGCCGCGGCCCAGAACGCGGATTGGTCCACGCCGAACTTCGCGGCCAACCTGATCGACCAGCCGGGCGCCACGAGCTGGCCCATCGTGTCCCCGACGTTCATACTGCTGCCCAAGGACCCGAAGGACCCGGCCCGCACCGCGGCCGTGCTGAAATTCTTCGATTGGGCCTTTTCCAACGGCGGCAAGCTGGCGCAGGACCTCGAATACATCCCGCTGCCCGACACGGTGCAGGCCGCGGTGCGGGACGCGTGGAAGGCGGAGATCAAAGGCCCGGACGGCCGTTCGCTCGCGTCGCAATAGACCTTCTCCCGATGACCATCTTTCAACGGAACGTCCAGTGCAGCAGGCCCTAAGCTCCGCCCTCCCCGCGGCCCACGCCGCCCCTGCCGCGCGGCGCCGCGGCGGACCCGGCGGCGACTCGGTCTTTGAATGGGCATGCCGCCTGGCCGGGGTGTTCGTGCTCGTCCTGCTCGGCGCCATCATCGTCGAGCTGTTCATCGGCGCGCTGCCGGCCTTCCGCCGCTTCGGGCTGGCCTTCGTCTGGACCGAGCTTTGGGACCCTGTTGCCGACGAGTACGGCGCGCTGGTGCCGATCTACGGCACGGTTGCCACGGCAGTCCTCGCGATCCTCCTCGCGGTGCCGATGGCCTTCGGCATCGCGTTCTTCCTGACCGAGCTGGCGCCGGGCTGGCTCCGCCGCCCCGTCGGCACGGCGGTCGAGTTGCTGGCCGCGGTGCCCAGCATCATCTTCGGCATGTGGGGCTTCTTTGTGATCGTGCCGATCATGGCGCAGGTGGTGCAGCCCGCGGTGATCGACAGCGTTGGCGAGCTGCCGCTGATCGGCGTCCTGTTCGCCGGCCCGCCCTTCGGCACCGGCATTCTGACGGCCGCGCTGATCCTCGCGGTGATGATCATCCCCTTCGTCGCCGCCACCATGCGCGACGTGTTCGCCACTGTGCCGCCGGTGTACAAGGAGAGCGCCTATGGCCTCGGCGCCACGCGGTGGGAGGTGATGCGGAGCGTCGTGCTGCCCTACACCCGCACCTCCGTCGTGGGCGGCATCATGCTGGGCCTTGGTCGGGCGCTGGGGGAAACGCTGGCCGTCACCTTCGTGATCGGCAACGCCAACCGCGTTTCCACGACGCTGTTCGGACCCGGCAACACCATCGCCTCCCTCGTGGCGCTTGAGTTCGGCGAGGCCGGCGAGGGCAGCCTCAAGCTTTCGGCCCTTCTGGCGCTCGGCTTCATCCTGTTCGTGCTGTCGTTCATCGTGCTGGCGATTTCCCGCCTGCTGCTGCGGCCCCGGGCGAAGGGGGCATGAGCATGAGCGGCGCAACTTTGACCGGCCTGCCGCCAAAGGACAGCGCGGCCGCGTCACGCCTTGGTCGGCGCCGACGCCGGCGCGACCGGGTGATGACCGGGCTTGCGATCATCTCGACGGTGCTGGGCCTCCTGTTTCTGGTCTCCATCCTGTTCACCCTGTTCTGGCGCGGCTTGCAGGCAATGGGACCGCAGGTCTTCACGGAGGTCACGCGCCCGCCCGGCTCCGGCGGCGGGCTGCTCAACGCCATCATCGGCACGGTTATTCAGGTAGGGCTGGGCACGGTTATCGGAACGCCGGTCGGCATCCTGGTCGGGACCTACCTCGCCGAGTATGCCCGCGGCTCCCGCCTGGGAAACGCGGTGCGCTTCGTATCCGACGTGCTGCTGTCCGCGCCTTCCATCCTGATCGGCTTGTTCGTTTACCAGTTGCTGGTGCTGCCGTTCGGCGGCTTCTCCGGCATCGCGGGCGCGGTGGCGCTGGCCATCATCATCATTCCCATCGTCGTCCGCACCACGGAGGACATGCTGCAGCTCATCCCGAACACGCTGCGGGAGGCGGTGATGGGCCTCGGCTCGCCGAAGTGGAAGATGATCACATTGATCTGCTACCGTTCCGTCATGTCAGGCCTGATCACCGGCGTGTTGCTGGGCATCGCGCGCATCGCGGGCGAGACGGCGCCGCTGCTGTTCACCTCGCTCGGCAATCTCACCTGGTCGGTGAGCCTGACGCAGGCGATGTCGAGCCTGCCACTGACGATCTACGCTTACGCCGGGTCGCCGTATGAGGATTGGGTGTCGCTGGCCTGGACCGGCGCGCTGCTCATCACCGTGAGCGTCCTGCTGCTCAACATCATCGCGCGCATCGTGCTGCGGAAGGCTTAAGGATTTCATGAACGAAACAGCCAACAGCCGGCCGGCGCAGTCCGCCCGGGCCGCCGCCGCGGCGGGCGTCACCGCCGCGCGGTCCGACGCCCTCAACCCGGCGCGCATCGCCATACGCGGCCTTGACTTCTTTTACGGGACCAACCAGGCCCTGAAAGGGATCAACCTTGACCTGCCGGCGCAGCAGGTGACCGGGATGATCGGACCCAGCGGATGCGGCAAATCGACCCTGCTGCGCGTGCTGAACCGCATGTACAGCCTGTATCCCGGCCAGCGCGCGGAGGGCGAGGTGCTGATGGACGGGCAGAACCTGCTTGCGCCCGAGATCGACATGAACGCGCTGCGCTCCCGCATCGGCATGGTGTTCCAGAAGCCGACGCCGTTCCCGATGTCGGTGTATGACAACATCGCTTTCGGCGTGAAGCTGCACGAGCAGCTTTCCAGATCCGCCATGGACGAGCGCGTCGAATGGTCGCTGACCCGTGCCGCACTGTGGGACGAAGCGAAGGACCGGCTGTCCGGCTCGGCGATGGGCCTTTCGGGCGGCCAGCAGCAGCGGCTGTGCATCGCCCGCAGCATCGCCGTGCGGCCCGAGGTCATCCTGCTTGACGAGCCGACCAGCGCGCTCGACCCCATCAGCACGCTCAAGGTGGAGGAATTGATCGACGAGCTGAAGCGCGACTTCACCATCGCCATCGTCACCCACAACATGCAGCAGGCGGCGCGCTGCGCCGACCAGGTGGCGTTCTTCTACCTGGGCGAGATGGTCGAGGTCGCGCCGGCTGCGCAGTTGTTCACCGCGCCGAAGCAGCGGCGCACGCAGGAATACATCACCGGCCGGTTCGGCTGAAAGGGACAGCACAATGTCCGAGGCGCAGCACATCGTCAAAAGCTACGGCCAGGAACTGCAGCTCCTGCGCGGCCTGATGACCGCGATGGGCGGGATAGTGGAGAACCAGGTGGCGCTCGCCACCGATGCCATCCTGCACGGGGATGCGGGCGTCGCCACCCGCGCCGTCGAGCTTGACCTGCAGGTCGATGCGCAGGAGCGCGAGGCCGAGCAGCTCGTCATTCGCATGCTGGCGCTGCGCCAGCCGATGGCCAACGACCTGCGGCAGATCGTCGGCGCCATGAAGATCACCGCGGCGATGGAGCGGATCGGCGACTATGCGAAGAACATTGCCCGGCGTTCCATCGTGCTGGGCGAGCACCGCTTGCCGTTCAGCCTCGCGGGCATCGCCAATATGTCGCGCCTGGTGCAGGCGAACCTGAAGCTCGTCATCGACGCGATCGGCGAGAACGACGCCACCAAGGCCCGGCAGGCGTGGCAGGCGGACCTGGCCATCGACGAGATCTACAACTCGATCTTCCGGGAGCTGATCACCTACATGATGGAAGACGCGCGCAACATCACGCCCTGCACGCACCTGCTGTTCATCGCCAAGAACCTGGAACGGATCGGCGACCACGCTACCAACATCGCGGAGCACGTGCACTACGCCGTCACCGGCGAGCCGCTGCGGGAAGAACGGCCCAAGAGCGACGGATCGGCCTTTGCCGGCGCTCGCTTGCCTGACGATATGGACCCAAGCTGATGCTGCCCACGCCCGCCAGCCTGTCCAAGCCCTACGTCCTGGTAGTGGAGGACGAAGCGGCGCTGGCGACCATGCTGCGCTACAACCTGGAAAAGCAGGGCTTCCGCGTCGAGGAAGCGGTGGATGGCCAGGAAGCGTTGACCCGCATCTCGGAAGCGGCACCCGACATCGTGCTGCTGGACTGGATGCTGCCGGTCATGTCGGGCATCGAGGTGTGCCGGCAGATCCGCCGCCGCCCGGCCACCCGCGACCTGCCGGTCATCATGGTAACGGCGCGGACGGAGGACCAGGACGCGGTGCGCGGGCTGAACACCGGGGCCGACGACTACATCACCAAGCCGTTCAACATGGACGCGCTGCTGGCCCGGATGCGGGCGCTGCTGCGCCGGGCCGGGGCCGTGCCGGTGCGGGGCCAGCACGTGTTCCACGACATCACCATGGACCTGTCTGCCCATCGCGTGCACCGCAACGCCCGGGCGATCCATCTGGGGCCGACCGAGTTCCGCCTGCTGGAATTCCTGATGCAGCATCCGCGCCGGGTGTTTTCGCGGGAGGAGCTGCTGAACGCGGTTTGGGGGCCGGACATCCATGTCGAGCCGCGGACGGTCGATGTGCATATCCGGCGCCTGCGCAAGAGCATCAACGGGGAGGGCGAGCTTGACGTGGTGCGCACCGTGCGCGCCGCCGGGTATGCTCTGGATACCGAGCAGATCTGAGGCGTTCCATGGATGAGCAGACAGGGGACAGGCAGGCAGGCGCCGTCCCCACCCTCGACGACGTGCGCCGCGCGGCGGAGCGGATCGGCGGACGGGTGCGCCGCACGCCCATGCTTGAAGCGGCGCCGGCGCGGGGACATGCGGCGGTCGCGGCGCAACTCGTGCTGAAGCTCGAATCGCTGCAGGTCACCGGTTCGTTCAAGGCGCGGGGCGCCTGCAACACGGTCCTCGCCTTGTCGCCCGCGGCGCTGGCGCGGGGCGTGGTCACCGCATCCGGCGGCAACCACGGGCTGGCCGTGGCCTATGCCGGGTGGATCGCCGGGGTGCCCGCTACGGTCTTTCTTCCCGTCACCGCGCCCGAGGCGAAGCGCCGCAAGCTGCGGGCCTGGAGCGCCGAGGTGGTGGTCGAGGGGGAAGCATGGGACGACAGCAACGCCGCTGCGCTGCGCCGCGCCGCGCGGACCGGCATGGCCTACATCCACCCCTTCGCTGACCCGATGGTGATCGCCGGGCAAGGGACGGTCGCAACCGAGATCCTCGATGCCGCGCCGGAGGTGGACACGCTGCTGGTCGCGGTCGGCGGCGGCGGGCTGATCAGCGGCATCGCCATGGCCGCCCGCGCCATCAAGCCCGGCATCCGCATCGTCGGCGTCGAGCCGGAGGGCGCGGCCACCCTGCGGCGCAGCCTGGATGCCGGACGCCCGGCGCTGCTCGACCGGATCGAAACCGCCGCGGGTTCCCTGGCACCGCGCAGCACCGACCCGCTCAACTTCGGCATCGTCCAGCGCCATGTCGAGCAGGTCGTGCTCGTGTCCGACCCGGCGATGCGGGAAGCCGCGGCGTGGCTATGGTTCGAGCATGGGGTGGCGTCGGAACTGGGCGGCGCTGCCGCGGTGGCCGCCCTGCTTACGGGCCTCTACCGGCCAAAGCCAGGCGAGCGGGTGTGCGCCGTCATCTGCGGCGCCGGCACGGACGGGATCACGGGCTGATCCGCCGGGCATCATGATTTGTCAGCGACGGCGTTAACCTTGTTGAACGCCGACGCGCCTTCGGTATTATCACGATAAGTTGAGTGTCGAGATCATGCTGGTGGTGAGGGTGCGATGACTGGCCTGCTTCAATGGGACACTTCGTCATCTGCGGCTGGACGGGACACGCGCCGCGGGGCCGAACGGATCAGCTTCGAGCTTGAATGCAGCCCGCCCTCGCTGCGCATGGCCAGGGCGCTCCCCGACGGCTGCACCGATTGCTTTGATCCAGGCCAGCGCGACCGCGTATGGCGCATTGCCCAGGAACTGCTCCTGATCTGCGACGGGCGCGGCATCATCCGTGCCGCCAACCCGGCCTGGACCCGGATCCTCGGTTGGCAGCCAGCCGATCTTCTGGGGCGGAGCCATCTCGACTTCGTCCATCCAGACGACCGCGCCGCGACCGCCGCGTTCGGCGTAGGCCCGGCTGACAGCCCGCAGCATTGCGAAACCCGCATGCGGCACAAGGACGGCTCCTGCCGCTGGGTGGCCTGGGCCGCCCTGCCCGACGAGGGGCTGATCTATGCCAGCGGGCGGCACATCACGGCGGAGAAGAAGGCCGCGGAAGCGCTGGCGCATGCGGAGGAACAGTTGCGGCAGTCGCGGAAGATGCAGGCGGTCGGCCAGTTGACCGGCGGCATCGCGCATGACTTCAACAACCTTTTGACTGGGATCATCGGCAACTTGGAGCTGCTGCAGCTTCGGGTCGCCGCCGGGCGGTCCGATGGGCTGGACCGTTATGCGGCGCTGGCCGTGGCATCGGCCGAGCGCGCGGCGGCGCTGGCGCAGCGGCTGCTGACGTTTGCGCGCCGCCAGCCAGTCGATTCCAAGCGGGTCGAGGCGAACCGGCTGCTGTCCGGGATGGAGGACCTGCTCCGCCGCACCTTGGAGCCGGCGGTCAACCTTCGGATGGCGCTCGCCGGCACCCTTTGGCCGACGCTTTGCGACCCCAACCAGCTTGAGAACGCCATCCTGAACCTCGCGATCAACGCGCGCGACGCCATGCCGGACGGCGGGCGGCTCACAGTTGAAACCGCGAATGCCGAACTCGACGCTGCATACGCCGAGGCGCATGACGACGTGAAGCCCGGCCAGTATGTCGCCATCGCCGTGACGGACACCGGCTTCGGCATGGCGCCCGAGGTGGCCGCCAAAGCCTTCGACCCATTCTTCACCACGAAGCCGACCGGGCAAGGCACGGGCTTGGGCTTGTCAATGCTGTACGACTTCATCAAGCAGTCCAACGGCCATGTGCGCATTGATTCGGAGCCGGGCCTGGGCACGACGTTCAGGATCTATCTCCCTCGCTGCCGTGGCGAATAAGGCCCGAGCCGGCTGGCGCGCTCCCGGCAGGCTATCGGCCGGAGCGGGCCGGCGGTTGCAGGGATGACGGCAGGCGCGCGTCGCCGTCGTCCCGACATGGCATGAACTTCTCAAGGATGGCCATCTGCGGAGCGTCTCGCGAGCCGGGCTGTTTCGGCTCCAGCGAGGTGAAATAATTACCCCAGCCTTGCCCTCCGGCCCAGTAGGCCCATCCCAGCCAGACATCCCGGTTGTCCCGCAGATAGCTCAGCACGGCGGTCAGGGATGCGAAGCATTGGGCGTTGGCGCCGATGCCGATCTCGCCGACGAATCCATGCGTGCCGGTTCTGCGCAGCCAATCGGTGGTCTTGGTCAGCCGAGCGACGGATTGGGCCGCATCCTTGCAGACCGGAGTCCTGCCGCCGCCGTCCTCGTCGAGGTACTGGTGGAACTCGTATATGAAGTTCGCGTCCTTGATCCCCGACATCAGCTCCGCGTTGCGGTCCATCCAGCTCACGGGGTTTCCCCAGTCCGTGCCCATGATGTAGATCGCGTTCTTCGCCCCGGTTTTCCGGATGGCCACGACTGCAGCATCGACGGCGCTTCGCCAATCCGCCGCCGATTGGTCGTGCGGCTCGTTCATCAGCCCGAACATCACCTGGCCACCGGCGAACATGTCCGCCAGCCGGGACCAAAGGTCGGCGAAGGCACGGATGGGAACCTGCGGACTGCCCAGCGGCTTGCCGCGGTAGCGCCCGCCATTATGCACGTCGAGCAGCACAGCCGCCCCGCGGCGGTTGATCTGGTTCGTGATCGACATGAGATGCGCCAGGTAGATCGGGTCCAACGGGCCGCCGAGGGTGGGCTGCAGTCGCTCCCAAAGAAACGCGATCCGGATCAGGTTCATGCCCTTGCCGGTGAAGTAGGCGACCGATGCGCTGGACGGAACGTGGTAGTTGGTGCCAAGCGTTCCCGGGATCGCTTCCTCGCCGAAGCTCAACTGCGGCAGGTTGACGCCCCTCAGCGCATTAAGCTCGTCCGGGCGCCCGCGCGCGCATTCGCCGCGTGCCGTGGCACCGTCGGCAGCGGAGGTGAGCAAGGCCCCGGCCACCAGAACGCAGACGGTGCCCCGCCGCCTTGAAGCCCAAGCCGCGCGCCGGGCTTTTCGCCCACCGGCGTCGCCCGCGCCCCGTGCGCTCCCCGTTCGCTGGCATGAGATCCACGGCACAAATGTTCTCCTCCCCGAGTGTCAGGTTGTCGTGTCAGCCCAGCCGCAAGGACGCAGCCGTCCTCTTGGGACCAGGCGCTATGTCGCGAGTTTTCGGCTCGCCTCCTCCGCGAGGGCACGCCACTGCGCGCCGGTGCAGCGGACCCAATCCTGCGCTTCATAGAGAAGCGGCCCGGCATGAGGCGGCATGCGGAAGTCATAATCGGGCGCTGGCCGGAACCGCTCCGCCGAAAGGTCCGGGGCGATCATGGCCAGCACGCGACGCTGAGATGCAAAGCAGTCGAGCATGCGCCGCTTGAGCCGAGACGCTTCCGCGTTCAAGGCGATGACGACCTCCGGCGGGCACCCGGCGGACGCAGGCGCCAGGAACCGCCCGGTTTCAATGGCAACCTTCCCGACCGAGCCTGTGACGTTCGGCTCGGCGCTCGCCGCCGCGGCGTGATACCCCGTCATTTCCCACAACGGAATGCCCGGCACGAGGGCGCACGCCGCCCTTGCCATGAAGGCCGCCGCGTCGTGATCGGGATGGCCGCCCTCGTAGGCATGCGTCAGGATCAGGTCGGGACAGCTGGCGTCCAGC
Source organism: uncultured Acetobacteraceae bacterium (assembly GCA_937873175.1). Taxonomy (GTDB): domain Bacteria; phylum Pseudomonadota; class Alphaproteobacteria; order Acetobacterales; family Acetobacteraceae; genus CAHJXG01. The sequence continues at coordinate 19,773 of CALMVT010000322.1, forward strand.
AGGCGCGCGAGCTTTTCCACGGTGGCGACGAGGCTAAGCGAGGCATCGCCGTCGCGACCCCCCAGAACGGTCGCGGTGGCGCTCACTCCGGAAAGCGAGGCCGCCTTCAGCGATTCTTGCAGGCGGCATGCGGCATACCGGCCGCGGCTCAGCCATCCCCGCTTCCAAGCCGTCTTGTGGGACGACGCGCCATCGGTCAGGTGCACAAGCTCAAGCCGGTCCATCGCGGCATACTGTCCGCCTGCCCCGATCACCTCGTCGTCGGGATGGGCGGCCAGCAGCATGACATGCCGGGATGCAAAGAGGTTGGGGCGCCCATTGGCGTCCGGCGGGGCTGTCAGCCTGCCTTGCCGCCAAACATCCTGCTCAACGTTTGCCGGGCACATCATACCTCGTCGTCAGCGTCATCTTTGCCATGTCCGTGCCGGCAGGGTGCGGCCGGGGTCCCGTCCGCCGCGGAAGCTACCACGATCCGCCCGGATGTCGCCAAGCGCTTCGTGGCCCGGCGGCGCTGTGCGGCATCGCCGGGTGAAGCGCTTGCCGCTTGCCATCGCCCCGGGCACGCGGCTTGGATGGACGCCGCGGCCCCCCTGCGCTTGACACGGTGACGAGACATCGCCGCCCCCTCCCAACAAGGCGCGGCCAGCATTACCAGGGTGTTGAACAGCCTGCTCTGCGCCGGCCCGTCCTGCGTGCGCGGGCGCACGTTCGGTCCTTGCGCCATCCAGGCCGTGACAAATGCCGCAGCCTGGATCTGGGCGTTCGCGCTGTTCCGCGAGCAGTGAGCGCAGCCCGGGTTCGGGCTGATGGCGCGGGGACTCACGGACGGACCGCAGTGACCTCGATCTCCACGAGTCAGCCAGGGTTCGCCAGGGCTGCGACCTGCACCATGGACCGGGTGGGGAGCCGGGGCTGGTCCGGCCCGCCGAAGAACTGGCGATAACCCTGCATGAAGCCGTCGAAGTCCATTTGGCCGCCCTTTGCCGGGTCGCCGACCAGGAACACGGTCATTTTGACCACGTCGCCCGGCGTCAGGTCCAAGCTCTTGAGCGTGGCGGCGATGGCGGCCAGCGTGCCGATTGTTTGCGTCCGGGTGTCGCCGTAGGCTGCCAGGCTGCGGGCGGGGGCGGCGGGATCGCTGACCGGGGCGCCCGCCCCGCTGAGGAAAACAAGCGTTTTGCCGGGCGGGATTTCCACGGCGGACAGGATCGGGAAATCGGAGGGCATCTTGTGGCGGATAATGTCGTCCGCCCGCGCGCCCGTGGCCCCGGCGGACGCCGCGAGCAGCAGGAGCGCCGTGATGCTTGCAAGAAGGTGGCGTGGCACGAACCCCTCCACTCAATGGGCTTGCAAGCCGCGGTCCGCCACGGGCGCCGCGGCCTCGGTGCGCGCCGCCGCCACCAGGCCGGCCGGCACCGGGTCCGCGTGGTTGCCCCAGGCGCCGCGGACATAGGAAGCGACGGCGGCGATCTGCTCGTCGATGAGCTGCGTCTTGAACGCCGGCATCCCGCCCCGGCCATTCAAGAGCACGGCCACAATCCGCTTCGGGTCGTCCTGCACCAGCTTGTCGCCGGCCAAGGCGGGGAACGCCTGCGGGATGCCCTGCCCGTTGCGCTGGTGGCACGCCGAGCAGTTGGCGACGAACAGCCCCTCCCCCGCCGGGTCGGCCGCCCAGGCGGGTCCGGCCAGCAGGAGGCCGGCGAGGGCGCACCCGGCGATCACGACATGGGCCGGCATGTCACGCACTGGCTTGGTGGTGCAGCTTGGCGATCTGCAGCCAGGCCGACTCGATGGCGCCGGCCTGCCAGCCGGTCAAATAGCTCAGGTGCTCGCCGGCCAGGTAGATGCGCCCGGCAGGCTGGCACAGCACGGGGTATGCGGTCCGCCGGCCTTCCTCGTCCCATTCGGCCCAGCCGCCCATGTTATACTGCACCCGATGCCAAGCGACCGAGAAGGACTTTTCCACGTTCTCCCGGTATTGCGGGAACACCTTCTGACCGAACGCGGTGGCGAACTCCGCCCGCTCGGCCGGGGTCATGGCACTCACCTTGATCGCCGCCGCATCGAACTGGTAGTAGCCCAGCACCGTGCCCTTTGCGCCCTGCCAATCCCAGGACGGGAGCGAGAGGCTGCCGATGTCCTCGTTGTCGGTGTAAACGTGGCCGCCGAAGATGAAATGGTCCTCTTCCCAGAAGCGCCGCTTCATCTGCAGCCCGATCTTGCCCACCGGCTGGTAGGCCACCGCGGACATGGCCTGCTTCGTCGCATCCGGCAGGGCGGCCTCGATGTGCCGCAGCACCGAAAGCGGGATCGTGCACACGCAGTAATTGGCCTTTGTCGTGCCGCGCTGCCCGGCGGCATGGACCCAGGCGACGTCCACGCCGTGATCATCCTGGTCGATCCGCTCGACGACGGTGCCGTACTGGATCATGTGCCCGACCTTGGCCGCAAAGCCCGCGGCGATGCGGTCCATGCCGCCCACCGGCTGGAACATGGTGCGCTGCTGCGAGAACCCGGCCACCGAGCGCAGCGTGCGCCATGCTTTGGAATGCAGCACGTCGGCCATCGGGAACGGCGTGCTGAGCCTGCCCGGCCCCGGCTCGGTCAGCGCGCCGGGCCACAGGTCGTAGCCGCGGCCATCCGCGCCGGAATAGGACAGATCCCTGGACGACAGGTAGCCTTCGCGCACCAGGTAGGACACGAACACCTCCTGATCCTCGGCGCTCAGCGGCACGTCGAGCCGGTTGCCGCGTACCGCCTTGGCCAGCAGCTCCGCCGTGTGCCCGCGCATGTCGGCCGCCACCTGCGCCTTGCGCACCGGCTGGCCCGCGAGCGGGCCGGAGCCGCCCTCGAACAGGACGTATGAGGCGTCGTTGTCGTTGACCATGACCTCCAAGGGGACGCCGAACTCCTTGGTGTAGTGCAAGGTCGATTGGTGGTTGAACGGGATGCGCCACGGGCCGTGGTTAATGTACTGGCCGTCGTCGAACGTGCAGTGCTGCGCTTCGCCGCCAAGCTCGGTCAAGGAGAACCCGGCGCGGGCGGTTTGGCACCGGCCGCCGGCGAAGCTCCGCGCCTCGATGATCTGGCACTGGTATCCGAGCTTCGACAATTCATAGGCGGCCGTCATGCCGCCGACCCCTGCGCCGATAATGACGACCCGCTTGCCCGCTCCCGAACCGGTGAGCGCCGGCGGTGCGGTTTGGGCCGACGCCACCGACATGCCGAACGCTTCCAGCCCCGCCATGACCGCGCCAACCCCGCCGATGGCGCCGAGCCGGTACAGGAACTGCCGGCGCGACGGGCTGGACAGAAGGCGCGGCACAGGCTTGGGAAGCGCTTCAGCCATGTTGACCTCTTTGGCAGCAAACCGGCCGTGTAGGACGCATTGCGACGAGGCCGACAATCATCGGCAATTTCGGAAGCAAGCTCAGATGAACACCCAAATGCAAGCAAAGTGCCAAGGTGGGGCAGGCTGCTTATGGAACTGTCCCGTTATCCCGCGTCGAGCAACCCCAGTTCGGCCATCACCTCCGCCAACCGTCCGGAATCGGAGCAGGCCAGCAACGCGCCGGAGAAGCCACCTTGCCGCCCGGTGAGCAGCAGAGTCCGCGGCACCAGTCCCTCCGGCGCGTCTCCCACACCGATCTCGGCCACGTCAGGCCGTTGCCGGAGGGCGTCGAGAATGGGGGCTAGTTCGGCCGCCGTGCCGAACAGGAAGCGGTGGGCCGGCCACTCGGTGCCGTCGTGGCGCTGCCCCTGCGCCGCGGGGAGCGACAAGGCCGCCAGTTCCTCCCGGTTGGTCAAATCGTGGAACAGCGCCAGCGCCGCCGCACGTGCCGGGGCAGGCCAGGCGAAAGCGTCAGCGGAGGCTTCGATCTCGACGGGGGACGCGGCGGACAGGATGGGCATGGCTCGTTCTCCGAAATGCTTCGGTCTTAGCGACCGGCAGCGATGGCGGTTCCGGGCGGTATGGCGAGGAAACTTTGAGGTGGGGCAAGACCGCGGCCTGCGCCGGGCTGGAACCCCACAGATCGATTTCGGTCTTCTCGGCATGTCCGGGTAATTGGCGCCGCCATCCGGGCCGGGGCGCTTGTTCGGCGGCGCACTCTGCCCTACCTGAGACGGTATGAGCACCGAACCGATCACGCCCCCCGAGGAGGACCCCGCGTTGCAGGATGACGCCCGGGCCCACGCCGTATCGCCGGACGCCGAGCCGGAACAGCCGAGCCACGAGGCTGAGATCGCCAAGCTGACGGCCGAGCGCGACGACATGCGCGACCGTTGGATTCGCGCCGAAGCCGAGATGGCCAACGTGCGCGCCCGCGCCAAGCGCGACGTGGACGACACGCGCCAGTACGCCGTGCAGAAATTCGCCGCCGACGTGGTGGAGGCGGCCGAGAATCTCCGCCGCGGCCTGTCGAACCTGCCGGCGCAGACGGCGGACGAGCCTGAGATTGTCACCAAGCTGCGCGACGGGCTGGAAGGGGTGGAGCGCAGCTTCGTTGCCATCTTGGAGCGCAACGGCATCCAGCGCATCGACCCCACTGGTCAGCCGTTCGATGCCAACCTGCACCAGGCCATGGCCGAGCAGCCCTCGGAGGAGCATGCCCCGGGCACGGTGGTCCAGGCATGGACCACGGCGTGGACGCTGAACGGACGCCTGCTCCGCCCGGCGATGGTCGTGGTCGCGAAGGGCGCACCCGGCGGCTCCGCGTCGGGCACCGAGGCCGCATAGGCGGCACCACAGTTGTGCGCCGCCGGGCCTTGTCCGGCGGCCTTCCGCTGAATACATCCGCATCGTTACAACCATAGGGTGGCGTCTGGTGCTTCGGGCCGCACGCCGCTGCTGAGAAAGGAATACGAATGAGCAAGGTCATCGGCATCGACCTCGGGACCACCAACTCCTGCGTCGCGATCATGGAAGGCAGCACGGGGGCCGACACCCGCGTGATCGAGAACAGCGAGGGCGCGCGCACCACGCCGAGCATGGTTGCGTTCAGCGACAGTGGCGAGCGGCTGGTCGGCCAGAGCGCCAAGCGCCAGGCCGTCACCAACCCGACCAACACCCTGTATGCCGTGAAGCGCCTGATCGGCCGCCGCTACGAAGACCCGCTGGTGGAGAAGGACAAGAAGATGGTCCCCTACGCCATTGTCCGCGGCGACAACGGTGATGCCTGGGTGCAGGCGCGAAGCGAGAAGTATTCGCCGAGCCAGGTCAGCGCCTTTGTGCTCGGCAAGATGAAGGAAACCGCCGAGTCCTATCTCGGCGAGAAGGTGACGCAGGCGGTCATCACTGTCCCGGCCTACTTCAACGACGCGCAGCGCCAGGCGACCAAGGACGCCGGCCGCATCGCCGGGCTGGAGGTTCTGCGCATCATCAACGAGCCGACGGCGGCGGCGCTCGCCTACGGCATGGACAAGAAGCAGGGCGGCACCATCGCGGTGTATGACCTCGGCGGCGGCACGTTCGACGTGTCAGTGCTGGAGATCGGCGACGGCGTGTTCGAGGTGAAGTCCACCAACGGCGACACTTTCCTGGGCGGCGAGGACTTCGACAACCGGGTAATCGACTACTTGGCCGACGAGTTCAAGCGCGAGCAGGGCATCAACCTGCGCAACGACAAGCTCGCCCTGCAGCGGCTGAAGGAAGCGGCCGAGAAGGCGAAGATCGAGCTGTCCTCCTCCAAGGAGACGGAGATCAACCTGCCGTTCATCACCGCCGACGCCAGCGGGCCGAAGCACATGGTGATGAAGCTGTCGCGCGCCAAGCTGGAAAGCCTGGTCGATGACCTGATCGAGCGGACGCTTGCGCCGTGCCGTGCCGCGCTCAAGGACGCCGGCGTGACCGCGGGTGAGATCCAGGAAGTGATCCTGGTCGGCGGCATGACCCGCATGCCCAAGGTGATCGAGACCGTGAAGCAGTTCTTCGGCCGCGACCCGGCGCGCAACGTGAACCCGGACGAGGTCGTGGCCATCGGCGCCGCGGTGCAGGGCGCGGTGCTGAAGGGCGACGTGAAGGATGTGCTGCTGCTGGACGTGACGCCGCTGTCCCTCGGCATCGAGACGCTGGGCGGCGTGTTCACCCGGCTGATCGACCGCAACACCACCATCCCGACCAAGAAGAGCCAGGTGTTCTCGACCGCCGACGACAACCAGGGCGCCGTGACCATCAAGTGCTACCAGGGCGAGCGGGAAATGGCGGCGGACAACAAGCTGCTTGGCCAGTTCGACCTGATGGGCATTCCGCCCGCCCCGCGCGGCGTGCCGCAAATCGAGGTGACGTTCGACATCGACGCCAACGGCATCGTTTCCGTCCAGGCGAAGGACAAGGCGACCGGCAAGGAACAGCAGATCCGCATCCAGGCCAGCGGCGGCCTGTCCGACGCCGACATTCAGAAGATGGTCAAGGAAGCCGAGGCCAACGCCGACGCCGACAAGAAACGGCGCGAGCAGGTCGAGGCACGCAACCAGACCGAAGCCATGATCCATCAGGTCGAGAAAACCCTGAAGGAGAGCGGCGACAAGGTGCCGGCTGACGCCAAGTCCGAGGCGGAAGCGGCGGTGACCGCAGCCAAAAGCGCGCTGGAAGGCGACAACGCGGACGCGCTGAAGCAGGCGAACGACCGGCTCACGCAGGTCGCGATGAAGATGGGCGAGGCGATGTACAAGGCCCAGTCCGAGACGGCTTCGGCTGATGCCGCGGGCGCCTCCGCCTCGGCGGCGCAGGGCGGCGAGAAGGTCGTTGATGCCGAGTTCGAGGAAGTGGACGAGAAGAAAAAGGCCTCGTAGCCGCATCGAGGCCGACCATCGGGAAAGGCGTCCGCGCTCGTTCGAGGCGGGCGCCTTTTCCGCATCTGCGGGGCCGCGCCGGCTTGGCGGCGGCCGGCGCAAGCAACGACCGGCGCTGAGGGCGATGCGTGGGGGCCGCGAGCGCCGGCCCAGCGCCAAGGATGAGGGCTGAAGTGGCAGCGAAGCAGGATTACTACACGACGCTCGGGGTGGGCCGGGAGGCCGGCGCGGAGGAACTGAAGAAAGCCTATCGCAAGCTCGCGATGCAGTATCACCCCGACCGCAACCCGAATGACAAGCAGGCCGAGGCCAAGTTCAAGGAACTGAACGAGGCGTACGATGTGCTGAAAGACGACCAGAAGCGCGGCGCCTACGACCGGTTCGGCCACGCCGCCTTTGAGCAGGGCGGCGGCCCCGGCGCGGGCGGCTTCGGCGGCGGGTTCAACTTCCAGGACGCCGGCGGGCTGGGCGACATCTTTGACCAGATGTTCGGGGAGATGACGGGCCGCCGCGGTGGCACGCGGGCACGCGCCGGCACAGACCTGCGCGCCCAGGTGGAGATCGACCTGGCCGAAGCCTTTGCCGGCACCAAGACCCAGCTTCGCGTGCCCACCCGCGTGCAGTGCGACCAATGCCGGGGCACGGGATCGGAAAGCAAGGAGCGCCAGGCGGATACGTGTTCGACCTGCGGCGGGACTGGCAAAGTGCGGGCGCAGCAGGGCTTTTTCCTGATCGAGCGCACCTGCCCGACCTGCGGCGGCGCCGGCCGGGTGATCAAGAGTCCCTGCAAGGTGTGCGGCGGCATCGGCACCGTGCAGCGGGAGCGCAGCCTGCAGGTGACGATCCCTGCGGGCGTGGAGGACGGCACGCGCATTCGCCTGACCGGGGAAGGCGAGGCCGGCGCCAACGGCGCATCGCCGGGCGACCTGTATGTTCACGTCGCGATCCGGCCGCATGAGATCTTCCAGCGCGATGGGGCCAACATCTACTGCCGGGTTCCGCTGCCGATGACGCAGGCGGCATTGGGCGGCGAGGTGGAGGTGCCGGCGATCGACGGCAGCCGGGCGAAGGTGAAGATCCCGCCGGGCACGCAGACCGGAGACCAGTTCCGGCTACGCAGCAAAGGCTTCTCGGTGCTGCGCAGCGCGGCGCGCGGCGACATGTATGTCCAGGTTGCGGTGGAAACCCCGCAGCACCTGACCAAGCGGCAGCGCGAGTTGCTGGAGGAGTTCGAGACCGAGGCGAAGGAGCACGCCAAGGGCAGCCCCGAGAGCGAGGGCTTCATGGCCAAGATCGCGAAGTTCTTTGAAGGGCGGGCCTAAGCTCAGCTTGGGCGCTTTGCTCCGGGAACCGGCGGCAAGTCCTCTTCCAAGATCGTGATGTGGAGGGAGAACGACACCTCGCCGTCCTCCTCGTCGCGATGCAGGGTGCCGAGGAACTCCTTATCAACCATAACCTCGACCGAGGCGCCTTTTCGTTTCGGCGCCTCGACCTGGATGCGGTCGGACCCGAGCGTGCGGCGGAGGTAGGTTTCAACCCGGGCGTAGTCGGTCGGCTTCATTCGGCAAGTCCTTGCAGATCGTCCGTCTCCGCTTAGCAGCCCGGTGGCTTCAGAGGAACAGCAGTCCCGGGCATGGTGGGCCGGCGGGTCATCGGGGCACAGGGCGTGGCACGCCGGGGAAGATCCCGCCCTGAACTGGCGGCGACTGTCCCAGAGACGGAGGGGGTGGCTGGCGCGGCGGCTCGGGCGGGCGGGGCCGCTCAAAACTGCGGCTGCGTTCAAACCGTTCACGGTCGCCCCGCTCGCGATAGAACCGCTCCTGGTCATTGCGGAACCGGCGGTCATCAAACTCGCGGCGGAACTCACGCTCCCGGTAGCCGGGGTATCCGAAGTCACGCCGACGCCCGTAGTCGAACCCGGGCGCGACCGGGACCGGGTAGCTGTAGGGCGGCACATAGCCGAGGCCGGGGTTGGGCGCGAGGTAGCCCGGCTGGGCATAGGGGGATGGCGCGTAGCCGGGCTGGCCATATCCGTCATAGGCCGACTGCACGCCGCCGTAGTAGTTGTCCGATTCTGGCGCGCAGGCTGCCACCGCCGTGCAGGCCACAAGCCCCATCCACCATCCCGCCCGCATCGCTCGATTCCCCCGGCCTGCCGTGACACATCCCACGGCATGAGCTTATCGTAGCAAAACGTGGCGGGACCGCGGCGGTTTGGGGAGGACACAGGATGCCGGTAAGCGGCCAAGGACCCTATGACGACCAGAACATCTTTGCCCGCATCCTGCGCGGCGAAATCCCGTCGCGCCGGGTATACGAAGACGAGTGGGCGGTGGCGTTCCACGACATCGCCCCGCAGGCGCCGGTGCATGTCCTGGTCATCCCCCGCGGGCGATACGTCGCGCTGACCGACTTCGTGGCGACGGCCCCCGACGCGGAGATCGCCGGCTTCTTCCGCGCCGTGGGCCGCGTCGCGCAGCAGTTGGGGCTGGAGCAGCCAGGCTACCGCGTCTTGTCCAACATGGGCGTGCATTCCGGGCAGGAGGTGCCGCACCTACACGTTCACTTGTTCGGCGGCGGCGGGCTCGGCCCCATGCTGGCGAAGCCTTGACACGTCGGGCAGCCAGGCCGACGTTCATCCAATCCGAGGGGAGCCCTGGCAAGGGGCTGAGAGTCCGCAAGCCCGCAGGGGCGGCGCGGAGACCCTGTTCAACCTGATCCGGGTCATGCCGGCGTAGGGACGGGAATCGTCATGCCACTCCCGGCTCGGCTGCATGTCCTTTCTGGGAGGCGACAATGACCTATCAGCAAAAGCCGAGCGCCGTCACCACCGGGCCGATTACCGGCTCCCGCAAGGTGTATTCCAGCCCAGCCGACCGCCCGGACATCCTGGTGCCGTTCCGGGAAATCGTGCTTGACCTCTCCGCGAAGGAAGAGCCGATGCGGCTCTACGATTGTTCCGGCCCCTACACCGAGAGCAACGCCCAAATTGACCTCGCGGCCGGTCTGCCGCCCATCCGCGCGCCTTGGCTCGCCAAGCGCGGCTTCGCGCCCGCCGCCGCCCGGGCGGTCAAGCCCGAGGACAACGGCTTCGTCCCGGCGGACCGCCTGGTGCCCGCCTGTCCGGCGGCGCAGACTTTGCTGGAAGGCCGCGAGGGCCAGCTTGTCACGCAATACGAGTTCGCCCGGGCCGGCATCATCACCGAGGAGATGATCTACGTCGCTCACCGCGAAAACCTGGGCCGCGCCGCGGCGCATGCGGAAGCCGAGGCCCGCGTCGCCGACGGCGAAAGCTTCGGCGCGGAAATCCCGGCCTTCGTGACGCCCGAGTTCGTCCGCAGCGAGATCGCTCGCGGCCGGGCGATCATCCCCGCTAACATCAACCACCCGGAGCTGGAGCCGGTCATCATCGGCCGCAACTTCCTGGTCAAAATTAACGCCAACATCGGCAACTCCGCCGTGACCTCGGGCGCAGCCGAGGAGGTGGAAAAGCTGGTCTGGGCCATCCGTTGGGGCGGGGACACGGTGATGGACCTGTCCACCGGGCGCAACATCCACAACATCCGCGGCTGGATCCTGCGCAACTCCCCGGTCCCCATCGGCACGGTACCGATCTACCAGGCGCTGGAAAAGGTGGGCGGCGACGCCGATAAGCTGGATTGGGAGGTGTTCCGCGACACCCTGATCGAGCAGGCGGAGCAGGGCGTGGACTACTTCACCATTCATGCCGGCGTGCGCCTGGCGCATGTGCCGCTCACGGCCAAGCGCACCACGGGCATCGTGTCCCGCGGCGGCAGCATCATGGCCCGTTGGTGCCTGGCCCACCACAAGGAAAGCTTCCTGTACGAGCGCTTCGACGAGATCTGTGACATCATGCGCAAGTATGATGTGAGCTTCTCGCTCGGCGACGGCCTGCGCCCCGGCTCCAACGCCGATGCCAACGACGCGGCGCAGTTCGCCGAGTTGGAAACGCTGGGCGAGTTGACGCAGATTGCCTGGGCCAAGGGCTGCCAGGTGATGATCGAAGGCCCCGGCCACGTGCCGATGCACAAGATCAAGGTCAACATGGAGAAGCAGTTGCGCGAGTGCGGCGAAGCGCCGTTCTACACGCTGGGACCGCTCACCACGGACATCGCGCCGGGCTACGACCACATCACCTCGGCCATCGGGGCGGCCATGATCGGCTGGTTCGGCACGGCGATGCTCTGCTACGTGACGCCCAAGGAGCACCTTGGCCTGCCCAACCGGGACGATGTGAAAACCGGCGTTATCACCTACCGCATCGCCGCCCATGCGGCCGACTTGGCCAAGGGCCACCCCTCGGCCAAGCTGCGCGACGACGCGATCAGCCGCGCCCGCTTCGAGTTCCGTTGGGAGGATCAGTTCAACCTGGGCCTCGATCCAGACACCGCGAGGGCCTACCACGACGAGACCCTGCCGAAGGACGCGCACAAGGTCGCGCACTTCTGCTCCATGTGCGGCCCGAAGTTCTGCTCGATGAAGATCAGCCAGGATATCCGGGCAGACGCCGAGCGCTTGGCCGGCATGGAGGCCAAGAGTGCCGAGTTCCTGGAGGGCGGCGCCGCAATCTACGTGCCGGCTGCGGAGTAGGATTGCCGCCGCAGGTTGCAGCGTGCCGGGTCCGATCCCATTTTTGAAGCTTGGTGGAATGGGACCCGAGCATGAGTGACCCGCAGGACGCGCTGGATGCGATCGGACAGTTGCCGGATGTGGAGATCGACCTCGCTGGCGCCGCGATCCAACTCGCCCGCATCGACGCGCCGCGGCTGGATTGGCAGGCGGCCACCAGGCACCTGAGCAGGCTTGCGCGCGATGCGGTCAGCTTGTCGAAGGACCTGCCCGGCACGGACCTGACGGCCCGTGCCGGAGCACTGGCCCAGTTGATCACGGGACGTCACGGATACGGCGGCGACACCGAAACTTATGATGACGCCGCCAACGCCAACCTCATTCAAGTCATCGAGCGCCGGCGGGGCCTACCTGTGGCGTTGGGCATCCTATGGCTGCATTGTGCCCGCGCGGTTGGCTGGGGCGCGCACGGAGTAGACTTCCCCGGCCACTTCCTGGTGGCGCTGGAAGGCCAGAACCCGACCCGGCGCGGCCGCGCGGTCGAGCATCGACAGATGATCGTGGACGTTTTTGCCGGAGGCGTGCCGCTGGCCGCTCCGGATATGCGTGGTCTGCTGAAGCGGGTGGAAGGCCCGGATGCCGAATTGCGGCCCGGCGTGTTGCAGCCGATGTCGAGCCGCAGCGTCCTGATCCGCCTGCAGAACAACATCAAAAGCCGACGACTGGCGAACAATGACCTGCCCGGCGCCTTGCGCACCATCGAAAACATGCTGCGCATTGCGCCGGACACCGCCGTGCTTTGGCGGGAAGCCGCCTTGGTCAACCAGCACCTGGAGCACGTGGGGGCCGCGGTGCACTGCTATGAACGTTTCCTCGATCTCGTGCCCCAAGGGGACGCCGCCCTGCGTACCCGTGCGGCAATCGACGAATTGCGCTCCCGGCTGAACTAATCCTTCTTCACTGGCTTGCTGTCTTCGACATACTCAGCAGGGGCACCCGGAGCGTGGTTCGCGTCCTTGCTGTGGCCGCCCAGCCCACGCGCCGCGTCGCTGCTGCCGGTCTTGGGGTTGGGCGCGCCGGTGGTGCCGGTCACTTTGGGGTCTTGCGGCTCTTCGCTCATGGTGTCACCTCAGGTTGCCTGGCTTAGAACGCGGCGGCGCGCGGGCGGTTCGCCTCCCTCCGCCACGTCGTTGCGCGGCGTGGCCCCTGCCCTTCCATCTGCCTGATGCAGGCGCCACATCCCCGGCATGAAACGTCGCACCTTGCTGCTTGCCCCGTTCCTGGCACCGCTCCTTGCGCCGGCCGCATCGGCGCAGGCGCCCGCGGCCTTGACTACCCAGGACCGTGCCGATGTGGCCCGGATCGAGGGCTACCTGAACGGCATCCGCACGCTGCACTCCCGTTTCCGCCAGACCGCCCCGAATGGCGGCACGAGCGGGGGCCAGGCTTGGTTGGAACGGCCGGGGCGCTTGAGGTTCGAGTATGATCCGCCCAGCCCGTTCCTGCTGGTCGGCGGCCATGGCCTGCTGGTGTTCCACGACAGCCAGTTAAAGCAGACCAGCAACATTCCCCTAGGCTCGACGCCGTTGGGGCTGTTGTTGCAGGACAATTTGCGGCTGTCCGGCGACATCACGGTGACCGGGCTGACTCGGGCGCCGGGCCAACTGCAGGTCCGGCTGCTGCGCACGAAGTCTCCGGCCGACGGCACGCTGACCTTGGTCTTTGCCGACGCGCCGCTAGCCCTTAGGCAGTGGTCCGTGGTGGACGCCCAGCGGCAGGAAACTCGGATCACGCTTTATAACATCGAGCTGGGCGGGACGTTCAACCAGAAGCTTTTTGAGTTCGTTGATCCCCGGTTTTTTCAAAACAATGTTGGCGGCGGCTAGATTGCCTTTCATTTGCCCCAGTCAGAGCGGCATGGTTGCTTGATGAAACCGCTGGTTGGAATTTCCTGTTGCACGAAAGCATTCGGCCTTTACGGCACGCCGAACCACGCGGCATCCGATACTTATGTCCGTGCGGTCGATCTCGTGATGAACGCCGTGCCGGTGTTGGTGCCCGCAAATGGCGAGGCCGCCGACATCGACACGCTTCTGGCGCGGCTCGACGGCATCATCCTGACCGGCAGCCGGTCCAACGTGCACCCGGCGCTGTATGGTGGCCCGCCCCACGCGGAGGGCACGCCCGAGGATGCCAAGCGGGATGCGGTTACCATGCGCCTGATCCGCGCCGCCGTCGCGGTCGGCGTGCCGGTGCTGGCAATCTGCCGCGGCTTGCAGGAATTGAACGTCGCCCTGGGCGGCAGCCTGCACCAACGCTTGCAGGATCTGCCGGGCCGTCTTGACCATTCTACCCCGCTGCATCCGGACGCGCGGCTCCGCATCGGCAAGGCGCATAGCCTAACGGTCGCTCCCGGCAGTTGGCTGCATCGGGTCGCGAAGTCCGAACGGATCGCCGTGAACTCCCTGCACAACCAGGGCATTGACCGGCTTGCCCCCGACTTGGTGCCCGAAGCAACGGCGCCGGACGGCACGATCGAGGCGGTGCGGATGCCGGACTCCCGGGCGCTGACAGTCGGCGTGCAATGGCATCCGGAGTACGACTTCGCCAGCGATGCCGTGTCGCGGGACATCTTCGCCGCTTTCGGCGCGGAGGTGCGCGGCCACATGGGCAGCGCCCTGCTAGCGGCCGACTGACTCCTTAAGCAGCAAGCTCCACGATGCGCCGGAGGTCCGCGACAAAGGCCGCGTATTCCCGCGCCTTGGTTTCCTCGTCCGGCACGCGCAGCAAATAGGACGGGTGCACCGTGATGAAGCCCGTGGTGTTGCCACCCTTGCCGTCCGGCAACGGCATCGGCTGCCCGCGTTCCCGCGTGATGGCGACCGCCCGGCCCAGCACCGCCCGCGCCGCCGTCGCCCCCATCATCACGGTCAGCGCCGGCTTGATAGTGGCCCGTTCCAGATCGAGCCAGAAGCGGCAGGCGTTGATCTCGCCGGTGCCGGGCTTCTCGTGAATACGCCGCTTGCCGCGGGGCACGAACTTGAAGTGCTTGACCGCATTGGTGACATAAACTGTCCGCCGGTCCAGCCCGGCTTCCACCATCGCGCGGTCCAGCAACTGCCCGGCCGGGCCAACGAACGGGCGCCCGGCCAAATCCTCCTGGTCGCCCGGCTGCTCGCCGATCATCATGACCCGGGCGTTGGGCGAGCCTTCGCCGAACACCACCTGCGTCGCCGGCTCCCACAGCGAGCAGCGCCGGCAGTCTGCCGCTTCCCGCGCAGCCTCATGCAGCGGGCTGCCATGCTCAGCCGCCGGCGGCGTAACGATGCTGGGAAGGTTGGGGCTGGATGGGCGCGGGGCTGAGAACACGGGTTGCTCCACCATGCTGTCCACGCGGCCCGACGCCGTGCGGATCAATTCAGGAATTGCGGCGGCTTCCGGAAGGTTGCGCCAGTATTTCTGCGGCATTTCCGCCCGCATCGCGCCGACCTTGAGCCGGGCGGGGTTGAAGATGCTGCTGTAGTACGCGCGCCAATATGCTTCCAGCCGGTCATCGTCCGGCACCTCGGACGGCGAGGCCCCCATGTCGAACCGCAACGCCTCCCCGTCCCAATGCGCGCTGCGGTAGGGCGTCAGGATGGACCAGACCATGGTGGCGAAGCGCCGGGCGAAGAACGGGGCGTTGGCCTCGACGATGTAGTGCTCCGGCTCGAACCAGCTCACGTAGCGGGTGCCCTCGGGTTCCGCGACTTCCCGGAACCGCACAAAGGCCCGCATCTTGTGGGTGTCGCGCCGCACCGCCTGGGCCAGGCGTTGCGCGCGCTGAACCTCGGGGTCGGTGGTCATCTCCAGGATGTGCTTCTCGTCGCGGTGGGCGCGCCAGATCAGGCGGTAGAGCAGGGCAAACCGCTCGGGGTCGCGCGCCTGGATCACCGTTTCCGCCAGCGTCACCAAAGCGCGCGGCACAGTGAAGCCGCCGGGCGGCGGGGCGATGGCCTCGTTCTCAGGCTCGGCGAACAGGTCGCTGACGTTGCGCACGGACCAGACGACATCGTCCGGCGCCAGCTCCGAAAGCGCCAGCGCCCGCGCCGCGGCGCGCCATCCGGCCCAATCGACCTCATGCGCCAGGACGACCGATTTCACGCGAACATCTCCAACTGCGCAGGCTTGGGCACCAGGCGCTGCGCCAGGCGTGCGCTATCCAGCAGGCCGCCGGGCTGGTAATCCAGCGCGGTGACGAACGGTGCCACCTTGTCCATCGGCATGCGAAGACGCGCCAGGTCGTCCATGCGCAGCCGCCGGTGCCGCCGCGCTTGCAGCAGCTTGTCCACCGACTTCACGCCCATGCCCGGCACCCGCAGCAACTGCTCCCGCGTCGCCGTGTTCACGTCCACCGGGAACTGCTCCCGGTGCTGCAGCGCCCAGGCGAGCTTCGGGTCCATCGACAGGTCCATGTTGCCGGCGGCGTCCAGCGCCAGCTCGTCCGCCTTGAACTCGTAGAACCGCATCAGCCAGTCGGCCTGATACAGCCGGTGCTCCCGGAGCAGCGGCGCGCGTTTCGGCGGCAGGACGGCGCTCGCGTCGGGGATGGGGCTGAAGGCCGAGAAATACACCCGGCGCAGCCCGTAGTTGCTGTACAGGTTTGTGCTCTGCGCCAGGATCTTGCGGTCCGAACTGTCGTCGGCGCCGACGATCATCTGCGTGCTCTGCCCGGCGGGTGCGAAGCGCGCCGCCTTTTTCTCGGCCCTTGCCTCGTCGATGCGCAGCCGCATGCGGCCCATGCTGCGGCGGATACTCGGCATGTCCTTCTCGGGCGCCAAACGGGCCAGACCGTCCTCCGTCGGCATTTCCACGTTGATGCTCAGCCGGTCGGCATACCGCCCGGCTTCCAGCAGCAGTTCCGGCGAGGCATCCGGGATAGTCTTCAGGTGGATGTAGCCGCGGAAGCCATGCTCCTCGCGCAGCGTCTTCGCCACCCGGACCACCTGCTCCATCGTGTAGTCCGGGCTGCGGATGATGCCGGAACTGAGGAACAAGCCTTCGATGCAGTTGCGGCGGTAGAAGCCGAGCGTCAGGGTCACGACCTCCTCGACGGTGAACCGCGCCCGCTGCACGTTGGAGGACCGCCGGTTGATGCAGTACAGGCAGTCGTAGACGCAGCTGTTGGTCAGCAGGATCTTCAACAGGGAAATGCAGCGTCCGTCCGGCGCGTAGGCGTGGCAGATGCCCATGCCCTCGGTCGAACCGACGCCGGTTTTCTCACCAAGAGAACTACGCGTAATGGTGCCGCTTGAAGCACAGGACGCATCGTATTTCGCCGCGTCGGCCAAGATCTTGAGCTTCGCCAGCAGGTCCATAGAACGTTTGTTCTCCATCAACCGGAATTAAGCAATGGTGGCGAATGTTCAACCCGCGCTGGCCGGCCTATGCTGCGCGAAGCATGGTTGCTGATCTCCTGGACTACACGGCCATCGGCGCCGCGAGTTCCCCGGTTTTCTCCCACAGCGGTCGCGGCGCACCCCTCCCCACCATGCCGGTCAGCCGCCCATAGCCTGGCGCATGAACAGCCGCTTCAGCCGTGGCATCCGGTGCACCCCGGCGATGCCCACGTCCCGCGCGGCGCGCAGCAGCGGGTTGTCGGTGCTGAACAGCCTGTCCAGCACATCGGTCGCGGCCAGCATCAGCAGGTTGTCCGGCCGCCGCCGCCGTTGATACTGCGCGAGCAGCGCCGGGGCGCCTGGGTCCGCCCCGGCCCGCACGGCCGCGATCACCAGGTCCGACAGCGCCATCACGTCGCGGAAGCCGAGGTTCAATCCCTGCCCCGCAATGGGATGGATGCCGTGCGCCGCGTCCCCGACCAGCGCCAGCCGGGTATCGACGTAGCGTTGGGCGTGCATGGCGGAAAGCGGGTAGATCCACCGCCGGCCAATGGGCCGGACCGCCCCCAGATGGTTGCCCAGCCGCCGCGCCACCTCCCGCCCGAAGGCGGCGTCGTCCAGCGCGATCACCCGGTCCGCCGCCGCCGTCCGCTCGGTCCAGACCACGGCGGACACGTGCGGCGCGCCATCGGTCGGCCCCATCGGCAGTTGTGCGAAGGGGCCGCCGGGCAGGAAATGCTCCAGCGCCGTGTTGCCGTGCGGGCGCTCATGCGCCACGGCCGAGACGATGCCGCGCTGGTCGTAGGGCACCCGCGTCACCGGGATGCGCGCCTGCTCGCGCAGCGGCGAGTTGCGGCCCTCGGCGGCGACCACCAGGCGGCACGCGATGGCGGGGCCGCCGGACACCTGCACTACGGCACCGCCGGCGCGGCGTTCCACTTTGGCTTCCGCCGGGGCGTGCACGAGGAGGTCCGGCGTGCGGTGCATGTGGGCGTTCAGCGCGACGCGCAGGGCGCGCGCTTCCACCATCCAGCCGAACGGCTCGTTGCCGACATCCTGATGGTCGAAATGCAGGAACAGGCTGGATGCCCGCTGCCCGACCCGGCCATCGGACACCCGGATGCCGAGGATCGGCGAGGGCGCCTGCGGCAGCGCGTCCCAGATGCCTGCCGTTTCCAGCAAGCGCCGCGAGCCGGCCGCGACGGCGTAGGCGCGCCCGTCGAAGTCCGGATGCTCCATCGGCGGCAGCGCCGCGCGGTCGATCACGGCTACGCGCACCCCGCCCGCCGCCAACCGGCACGCCAGCGTGCCACCCACCGGCCCGGCCCCTACCACGCAGATATCCACGGCCAGGTCCGCCATCGACGCTCTCCTCCATTGCACAATAATTCAGCAGCGTTCCGTTGCACTGAAGGTACAGCACAGGGCACGTATTGCCCATGCCGCGGGCAGAGAACGTGGCCAAGACAACTGTGCGTCGGCCCGCCCGACCGGCACGCTTCTTGAATATGCTGACCCG
Source organism: uncultured Acetobacteraceae bacterium (assembly GCA_937873175.1). Taxonomy (GTDB): domain Bacteria; phylum Pseudomonadota; class Alphaproteobacteria; order Acetobacterales; family Acetobacteraceae; genus CAHJXG01. The sequence continues at coordinate 38,052 of CALMVT010000322.1, forward strand.
ACGCGGCCTGCCGAATGTGGCGCGAGGCGCGGATTTGGAAAGAGGAAGGTTCGATGAAGCTGATCGTAGCCGTCATCAAGCCCTTCAAGCTCGACGATGTCAGGGAGGCTTTGACGCCCTTGGGTGTGCAGGGACTGACCGTGTCGGAAGTGAAGGGGTTCGGGCGCCAGAAAGGGCAGACGGAAATCTACCGCGGCGCCGAGTACCACGTGAACTTCCTACCGAAGGTGAAGATCGAAGTCGCGGTGGCGGAGGACCTGGCCGAGCAGGTGGTGGAAGCCATCATGAAGGCGGCGCACACCGGCAAGATCGGCGACGGCAAGATCTTTGTCATGGACATCGAGCGCGCGGTCCGAATCCGAACCGGTGAAACCAACGAGGAAGCACTATGAGGGAACTGGCCCGGCGGCTCGCTCCGCTGCCGCTTATGTTGTTTGCAGCACTTCCTGCTTGGGCACAGAACGCCGCGACGGCGGCGGCTCCCCCGGCCGCCGAGGCCGCCGCCGCAGTGGCTGAAGCCAAGGTCGATACAGGCGACACCGCCTGGATGCTGACCAGCACGGCGCTGGTGCTGATGATGACGGTGCCGGGCTTGGCGCTGTTCTATGCCGGGATGGTGCGCAAGAAGAACGTGCTGGCGACCATGATGCAGTCCTTCAGCATCTGCGCGCTGGTGACGGTGCTGTGGATGGTCGCGGGCTATAGCCTCGCCTTCACCAACGGCAATCCCTATGTCGGCGACTTTTCCCGCTTGTTCCTGAACGGGATCGCGACGAACTGGGACAAGCCCTTCACCCTGGGCTTGGGGACCGAGAACAGCACGGTCAACACGATCCCCGAAACCGTGTACCTCATGTTCCAGATGACGTTCGCGATCATCACCCCGGCGCTGATCGCCGGCGCGTTCGCCGACCGCATGAAGTTCTCGGCGCTGATGGTGTTCATGGGGCTGTGGTCGCTGCTGGTGTACTCGCCGGTGGCGCATTGGGTTTGGAGCCCGCTTGGCTGGATCAATGCCCTGGGCGCTGCGGATTTCGCGGGCGGCACGGTGGTGCACATTAACGCGGGCGTCGCCGGGCTGATCTGCGCGCTGGTGCTGGGCAAGCGGCTTGGCTACGGGCACGACAACATGGCGCCTTACAACCTCGCCTACGCGGTGATCGGGGCGTCGCTGCTTTGGGTCGGCTGGTTCGGCTTCAACGCCGGGTCGGCGCTGACCGCCGGCGGCCGGGCGGCCATGGCGATGCTGGCAACCCAGGTCGCGACGGGCGGTGCGGCACTGGGCTGGGTTGCGGCGGAATGGGTGGCGAAGGGCAAGCCGAGCGTGCTCGGCGTGATCTCCGGTGCGGTGGCCGGACTGGTGGCGATCACGCCGGCATCCGGCTTCGTGCTGCCAGGGCCGGGGCTGATCATCGGCGTGATCGCGGGCGTGGTCTGCTTCTGGTCGGCGACCGGGCTGAAGCACCTGCTGGGCTATGATGACAGCCTGGACGCCTTTGGCGTGCATGGTGTCGGTGGCATCATCGGCGCGCTGCTGACGGGGGTGTTCGCCTACGGCCCGCTTTCGGCCACGACGGACAAGCCTGACGGCATCTATGTCGCCGGGACGGCGCTGCTGACCAACCAGGCCATCGCGGTGGCGGCAACGGTCGCCTACAGCGCGGTCGCGACGTTCATCCTGCTCAAGATCGTCGATGTGGTCATCGGCCTGCGCGTGTCCACGGACGAGGAGCGTGAGGGCCTGGATGTCGTGCTGCACGGGGAGCAGCTCGGCTAAAACCGGCGGCGCTTGCCGAAACGGCACACCGGGGCCGCGAAATGCGGGCGGCCCCGGTTTTCCGTTCCGGTTCTGTAGGTTCTTGCGTTAAGCTCCGGCTATCCCTCAAGCTGACCGGTGTAAAACGATGGCATCAATCGCCCAAGGCCGCCGCTTTGCCTCGCCGGAGGTGCGCAGCATTGTCCTGGCACGCTTGGGGCAGCTCGGCGGCATCGCGTTCGCCATCGGCGCGTTGCTGCTCCTGGTGGCGCTTGCGTCCTACAACCCGCATGACCCCTCCCTGAACACCGCCACGTCCCGCGCGCCGACCAACCTGGCGGGCGTGCCGGGCGCGTTGGTGGCCGACGTGCTGCTGCAGTGCTTCGGGGCAGCTGCGTTGCTGCCCGTTCTTGCCCTGCTCGCTTGGAGCTTTCGCACCGCGACCCGGCGTCCCCTGCGGCTGACGGTTCGGCTGTTGTTCACCTTGCTGGCGCTTCCGGTTCTGGCCGCCGTGTTGGCGACGCCGCCGGGATTGTCCTGGCCGACCGTGGCCGGGTTGGGCGGCGCTATCGGGCGCTTGCTCGCCGAGAATGCCGTCCGCATGGGGAACGGGCTGCTCGGCACTGCCGGAGTCTTGCTGGTCCAAGCGGCAGGGCTGGCATTGGTGCTGCTTTTGCTCGTGCTGAGCCTCGGGCTTTCGGCCGGGGAATGGCGCGCGGCGGGCCAGGGCGCGGTGGGCGCCGCCCGCGGTTCGATGCGTGGAGGCGGGTGGGCTGCCGGGCTGCTGGCCCGCTTGGGCACGCGCGCCGCTGCGGCAGGGCGCG
>CALMVT010000323.1 GCA_937873175.1 uncultured Acetobacteraceae bacterium
GCTTCGTACGTCGACGTTTAGTGCTTGCAACGGAACCGCCGCTGCCGGTGGCCTCCATGCGCTGCGTTGGGGAGTGATCCGCAATCTGCCCGGCCAGCATCCCCACTGGTACGGCGCCGCTGGACTGGGGATGGCGGCCTCACCGAAGCTCGCGCGGCTTGCCGTCCTCGTCCAGGGCGACATAGGTGAACACGCCCTCGGTGACCTTCTCGGGGTCGCGGCCGGTGCGGTCGCGTGCCCAGGTCTCGATCTTGACGGCAACCGAAGTCCCGCCCTGCTGCTCCAGGGAGCAGTAGCAGCTCACCTCGTCCCCGATCTCAATCGGCCGCAGGAAACGCATTGCCTCGATGCTGACCGTGGCCACCCGCCCTTTCGCCTGGTGCGCGGCATAGGTTCCGCCCGCGAGATCCATCTGCGACAGCGTCCAGCCGCCGAAGATGGCGCCGCTTGCGTTCGCGTCGCGCGGCATGGCAACCGTGCGCAGGTGCGGCCCGCCGGGCACGTCAGGAACTCGGTCCGCCATCGGTTTGCTCCGTGTTGGTCATCCGGGTGCAGCGGCGACAGCTCACGACGTTCCGCTGCCTTCGATACGTCATGGAACGGCTGGAGCCACGCCGCTCAGCCCCGGCCATTCAGAACCGCGAGGGCCAGCACCGCAAGCACGGCTGCGAACACCCCGACGATGATCCACAGCGCGGGCCAACCGGGCTTGGACACCCGCGCCGACTGCTCGGCAGGCGGCTTGGGCGCACCGCGCTTTTCCAGTGCGCGAGCCATAGCCACCTGCTCCGGCGTGTTGGGCGAGCCGGCCGCCTCGTCGTCCGTGCCCAATGTGGACAGGCCGAGGTCGAACCCTTCCACGACCTTGTCGCCGGTCTTGCCGGTGTCGATGTCGGCCTTGAGCTGCTGCGTGGTCGGAGGCATGCGTTCCTTTCGTCGCTGCAAGCGCAGCGCCTTGTTTGCGAGACCCAGGTATGGCGTCGGCGACGCCAACCACCACTGCAAGACACCAAGCGTTGATCCGACATCATCTGGCAGTCGCCGCTACGTCCTCATTTCGAAGCGCGGGATCGTCCGGCTATTGTCCTGAACGCAGCAGGCCATCCAGCATTGCGCCAATCCTGTGCGTTCCGAAGCAGCGGTGCAGCTGTTCGATCCAGACCTCGGGCACGCAGCGACTTGCATGCGGTCTAAGGCTTAATCTGGAGCGTTCAGTCATCGCGACTGCCTATCGCGGTTCAATGCTCTGCCGCTTGCCTAACATACGGGCGGGCATGGAACTGGATGACGGTCGGCGGCGCCTACAACGCGGCGACAGGCTCGGACCTGGTCGCATTGGACAGCATGGAAGCTGTCTGCGCCGTTCGCAAGGGCGAGCCCAAGGGACACCAAGGGCGTCATGGGATTGGATGCCCATTGGCGGCCTTTGTATGCCAAGGCGGGACTATTGGCTGGAGCCGTCATGCAGGCCCGGGCGTTCGCCCCACCAAGCGGCCGAACCCCTCGGCCGCCAGCGCCGCTGCCGCCCCATAAACCAGGTGGGCGAGGAAGCCCCGGGCATGGGTGAAAGCCGGGTAGTCCCGGTTGGGAGCGCTCAAGCCAAGGGCCGGCACCACGCCTTCGTCCAGGACCAGCGACATGGCGGCCCCGCTGGCCAGGGCCGCACCGAACGGCCCCAAACCGCCGTGCCGCCGCAAAAGGCCGTAGACCGGTCCCCATGCCATGCCGATGCCGAAGTGGATCGCCTTGCCTAGCAGTTCCATGTTCTGCCGATTGGGAGAATAATCCAGCCCGTAGGCGGTCTTCTTGGCCGCAACCAGGGACGACGATCCGCCAGGGCGGACACGCTTCTCCTGGCGTCCGACGTTGTCCGGCGTCACCCACTGCAATGGCCCTTGTGCGAGGTTCGTCACCTGCGTTGCCACCAGCCCAGCGAACAGGCCGACAGCGATGTCGGTCAGCAGTGTTTGCGCCCTGCGCTTGCTGGATGTTTTGGAAGTCATGAAAGCCGTAACCGGCCAGCCCACAGCCGGTTTCTTCCCGAGCCTCGCCGTCGTGCCGATGCCTCGATCCATGCTCGCTTCATCGCTGAGAGCCCGAGGGTGCGATTACCCGTGCCGACAACTACTGGCAGCGCCAACCCAACTCCACGTGTGACTCGGTTTCTAATCACGCCAGCTCCACCACGTCGTGTCCGACATCACCGGCGCGACCAGGATGCGCGTCATCCGGGCCATAGTGGTTGGCGAGCGCGACCCGGCCATCTTGGCCGCCTCGCGCGACGTGCGGTGCCATGCCTCAGGGCGTTGGTGCACGGAGGCGAGTGCGTATGGCACAGTCCCTGAC
>CALMVT010000324.1 GCA_937873175.1 uncultured Acetobacteraceae bacterium
TCACCCTCGGCACGTATTGCAGGCCGCGCAGCAGCTTGCGGAAGAAGCGCTTGGCGGCCCGGGTGTTGCGCCGGCTCTGCACCAGGATGTCCAGCACATGGCCGTCCTGATCGACCGCACGCCAAAGGTAGTGCTGCTTGCCGCCAATCCGGATGAACACCTCATCCATGTGCCACTTGTCGCCCGGCCTCGGCCGGCGCCGCTTCAGCTCGTTCGCGAACACGCGGCCGAAGCGCAGGCCCCAATCGCGGATGCTCTCATAGCTGACCACGATGCCGCGGGCAGCCAGGATCGTCTCGACATCGCGCAAGCTCAGGCTGAAGCAATGATACAGCCACACGGCGTGCTGGATCACCTCGGCCGGGTAGCGGAAGCCACGATATGGGTTGGGAGCATGCGCCATGGCCGAAAGGCTGCCACTGCCCGGCAGGAGCTGCCAACCTGACAACGCCATCGACGGGAGTCGGTGACAGGGGTCGAGGATGGCCGCGCCTACCTGACCGACCACCACCGCCTGATCTTCGACGCCCTGGTCGCCGGCGATCCACGCCGCGCGGACGAGATCCTTCGCTAGCACTTCGCCATCGGCGACGAGTACCGGCGGCGCGGCGCCTCCGCCTTTTCCATCCCACAGGACGTGACATCATGAAGATCGTGATCGGCAGCGACCACGCCGGCTATCACCTCAAGATCGAGCTGGCGGAGCATCTGCGCCGGACGGGGCACGAGGTGGTCGACGTCGGCAGCCACGATCCGGGGCCGGTCGACTTTCCGGACGTCGCCAAGGCCTTGTGCGGCATGGTGCAACAAGGCGGCGTGCGCGGCCTGATGGTGTGCGGGACCGGGGTGGGCGCCTCCATAGCCGCCAACAAGGTCCGCGGCATCCGTGCCTCCGTGTGCCACGACGTGCATTCCGCCCACCAGTCGGTGGAGCATGACGACGTGAACGTCATGTGCATCGGCGCGCAGATCGTCGGGCCCTGGCTAGCGCGCGACTTGGTGGCGGCCTTTATCGTTGCGGAGTTCGACCGCAGCGAGGATTCGACCCGCCGGGTGAACAAGCTGCATGCCATGGAGTCCGAGGCGTGAGCGGCATGGTCGTCGGCTTCATCGGCCTTGGCACCATGGGCCGCGAGATGGCGCGCAACCTGGTCAAGGCGGGCCATGCCGTCCAGGCCTACGACGTGGCGCAGGTCGCCATGCAGGACGTCGTCGCTGTCGGAGGCCAGGCCGCCTCCAGCATCGCCGGGGCGGCGTCCGGCGCGGCGGTCGTGATCACCATGCTGCCTGACACGCCGGACGTGCAGGCGGTGGTGCTGGGCGAAGGCGGGCTGCTGCACAACCCGCCCGCCGGCCGGCTGATCGTGGACATGAGCACGATCGCGCCGCAGGCGGTGCGCGCCATGGCGGCGACGCTGAAGGCGGAGGGGATCGACCTCGTCGACGCCCCCGTGTCTGGCGGGCCGCAAGGGGCCAAGGCTGCCACGCTGACCATCATGGCGGGCGGCGATGCGGACGCCTTCGCCCGCGCAAGGCCGGTGCTGGCGGCGATGGGCACCACCATCAACGACGTCGGCGGCAGCGGCGCCGGGCAAACGGTCAAGCTGTGCAACCAGCTGATGGTCGGCATCAACCTGCAGTCGGTGTGCGAGGCGCTGGCGCTCGGGCGCGCGTCCGGCCTCGACCTCGTGCAGATGCGGGAGGTTCTGCTGGGCGGCTCGGCCGCCAGCTGGATGCTCGACCGGCTCGGCCCGGCCATGATCGCGGGCGACACCAGCGCCGGCTTCCGGATCGACCTCCAACTGAAGGATCTGCGCCTGGTGCAGGAATTGGCGTCGGCGCTGGCCGTGCCGTTGCCGGGCCGAGCGCTGGTTTCGAGCCAGTACCTGGAAGCGAAGGCGCATGGCGAGGGCGGCAACGGCAATCAGGCGCTGTTCAAGGTCTACGACCGCATGACCAACCAATCCGCCGGCTGACCCCCGGCAGCAACCCGACCCATGGCCATCAGCCTTGATTTCTCCTCCGTGCTGGAACAGTAGCCGCTGTTCCTGGACGGCGCGCGGCTCACGGTGGAGTTGGCCGGCGTCGCCACGGTGGCCGGCTTCGTGCTCGGCACGTTGTGCGCCGTTGGGCTCCGGAGCGGCGGGGGGATGGCGCGGCTGTGTTCGATCTACGTCGAGGCGATCCGCAACACGCCGCTGCTGGTGCAGATTTTCCTCGTCTACTTCGGACTGGCCAGCCTGGGGCTGCGGCTCAGCGCCTTTGTCGTCGCCGTGCTGGCGCTGACCATCAACGTCGCGGCCTACACGGCGGAGATCATGCGGGCCGGGCTGGACTCGATCCCACCGGGCCAGATCGAGGCGGGCGAATGCCTCGGCCTGTCCCGGGTGCAGCTATACTGGCACGTGCTGCTGCTGCCGGCGATGGAGCGCGTATACCCGGCCCTGGCCAGCCAATTCGTGTTGCTGATGCTGGCGTCCTCCGTGTGCTCGCAGATCTCGGCCGAGGAGATGACTGCGGTCGCCAACCACGTGCAGTCGGAAACGTTTCGCCCGTTCGAGGCCTTCATCGTGCTGGCGGGGCTGTACATCGTGCTGTCGGTGCTGATGCGGGCGGTGTTCTGGCTGCTCGGGCTGGCGCTGTTTCCCCGCCGCCGGCGGCTCGGGACGGCGCTGTAGGCCATGGAGATCGGGCAGCTCAACGCGAACCACGCCGCCTTCCTGTTGCAGGGCGCGATGTGGACGGTTGTGCTGTCGGCGATCGCCTGCCTTGGCGGCGGCGTGCTGGGCATGGGAGTGGCGCTGTGCCGCGTGGCCTCCAGCCGGTTCCTCCGCGGGGCTTCGGGCGCGTACGTGCAGCTGGTGCAGGGTACGCCGCCGCTGGTGGCGATGTTCCTGCTGTATTTCGGCCTGCCGGGCATCGGATTCGACGTGCCCGCGCTGATCGCTGCCGGGCTCGCCCTCGTGGTGAACGTCAGCGCCTTTCTGGGCGAGATCTGGCGCGGCTGCATCGAGGCAGTGCCGCGCCCGCAGTGGGAGGCGGCGGAGTGCCTGGCGCTGAGCCGGATACAGCGCCTCGTGAAGGTGATCCTGCCGCAAGCCGTGCGCATCGCGGTGCCGCCCACGGTTGGCTTCTCGGTGCAGGTGATCAAGAACACGTCGCTCGCGTCCGTGGTGGGCTTTGTGGAGCTCGCGCGGTCGGGTCAGATCATCAACAACTCGCTGTTCCAGCCTTTCGTCGTCTACGCCGTCATCGCGCTCGTTTACTTCGCCCTGTGCTATCCGCTGTCGCGCTGGAGCCGGGTGCTGGAGCGGCGGGCCGGGTCGTGGCGCCGACGTCCGGCCGGGTTGGCAACCCTGGCGGCCCCATGACCGACAAAGACCCTGTCGTCGAGCTTCGCGACGTGCACAAGAGCTTCGGCGCCCTGAAGGTGCTCGATGGCGTGTCGTTGACCGTGGCGCGCGGCGAGGTCGCGGTCATCATCGGCCGCAGCGGTTCCGGCAAGAGCACGGCGCTGCGCTGCATCGACCGGCTGGAGGTGATCGACGACGGGGAGATCGTCGTGTGCGGCCACCGCCTCACCGACGCCAAGCTCAACCTGCGCGCGCTGCGGCAGGACGTCGGCATCGTGTTCCAGAGCTACAACCTGTTCCCGCACCTGACGGTGGCGCAGAACATCACCCTGGCCCCGGTCTCGGTAAAGCGCGTCAGCCGGGCGGAGGCGCTGGAAACGGCACAGGCGGTGCTGCGGCAAGTGGGTTTGCAAGACAAGGCGGACGCCTATCCGGAGCAGCTGTCCGGCGGGCAGCAGCAGCGGGCGGCCATCGCCCGGTCGCTGGCGATGAAGCCGAAGGTCATGCTGTTCGACGAGGTGACGTCCGCCCTGGATCCCGAACTCACGGCCGAGGTGCTGCGCGTGATGGAGGACCTGGCCGCGAGCGGCATGACCATGGTGGTGGTGACGCACGAGATGAGTTTCGCCCGCCGCATCGCCGATCAGCTGGTGTTCATGCATGGCGGCCGGGTGCGGGAAACGGGGCCAGGCGACATCCTGCTCGACCCGCAAACGCCGGAGCTGCGGCAGTTCATGTCGCACGAGCTGCACGCGGCGACGCGCTGAACCAACAACAGGTGGGAACGAACATGAGGAAACGAGCACTACTCGGCGGATTGGCGGCCATCGCCTGCTGGGTTGCCGCGGCAACCGGTCCGGCCCGTGCGAACCAACTGGACGACATCATGAAGGCGGGCAAGCTGCGGGTCGCGACCGACGTGGCCATTCCCCCCGCCGGCATGGTGGATTCGCAGATGCGCCCCATTGGCTCGGACGTGGAAACGGCCCAGCTGCTGGCGAAGGATTGGGGCCTGCAGCTTGAGTTCGTGCCGACAACGGGTCCGACCCGTATTCCCAACGTGCTGTCGGGCAAGGCGGACATCATCATCTCCACCCTTTCGGTGACGCCCGAGCGGGCCAAGGTGATCGATTTCAGCCGGGCCTACACCGCCCTGCAATCCGTTGTGGGCGGCGCCAAGGATGTGTCCGTGAACAGCATCGAGGGCTTGAAGGGCATGACTGTCGCCGTGACCCGCGGCACCACCCAGGATACCAAGCTGAGCGGACTGGCTGCCGCCAACGGCTTCAGGGTTCAGCGCTACGACGACGATGCCACGTTGGTCACGGCCGGCGCCACCGGGCAGGCCAAGCTGATCGGCACCTCGGTCGCGCTCATCGACGCCGTGGCGCAGAAGAACCCGTCCACCGGCTTTTCTCCCAAGCTCGTGCTGGACAACTTCGACATCGCGATCGGCGTCAAGAAGGGCGAGCCGCGGCTGTTGGCCAAGCTGAACGAGTGGGTCCTCACCAACCTGCATAACGGCAAGCTGAACGAAGCCTACAAGAAATACTACAAGGCCGACCTGCCGGCTTCCATGCGCCCGCCCGACGTGCACTGACGCGCATTCCATGGTTCGGGCCGAAATCGTCGTGTTCGGGTCCGCAAACCCGGACATGATCTCCCCGGCTGACGCCCTGTGTGTCGGGCGAGACCGACCACAGCGGGCGCGTGTCGAAGCACGGCGACGCGATGATGCGGACTTGGAGGCGGTATCCGGGACGATGCCGCGGTGAGATCAGGCCCACGGCGCCGAGCACGAGGCCGCCGACCGGGTTCGACGACCTCCAGCTGCCTGCTCCAGGCGCTTCCTTGCACCAGTTGCGCGAGACGCGCAGGGCGCTCCACGCCGCGATGCAGGCCGCGGTCGCCGTGCACGGCCCTCGTATCCACGCCGCCGTGATCACACGGCCTGCCACGTGGACCGATCCTTCGCCACGCCCGCATGCGTGATGGAACGTGGGCCCAAGCTTCTGCACCCAGAGCCCGGCCACGGCTCCGACGTAGTGGAGGCGAAGACCGGATCATGCCAGCACCTGTCCTGGTCCGGTCGGCCGCGTGCTTTTCCCCTTGCGCCCGAGCAGCTCTTCGCTGTCCGGCCTAAAGGCGCCCTTGGGAGCTACGTAGCTGTAGAACGTCTGGCGCGTGATGCCCAATTCGGCGAGGCGACCAGCCTACCACGGTGCTTTCAACGCCGCAGTAGGGCGTGGACCGTCCGCTCCGACAACCCGAGCGTCCGATCGGCATCACGCCCAGCCGCGCCGCAGCCATGCTGCAGACGGCCGGCTTGGCTGAAGAGGCGAGGCTGTCCTCCAAACCATCAACGGCTCTTATTGGGTTCCGGGGTGGTGATGGATCTGTCACGCAACCAGGCCGGCGA
>CALMVT010000325.1 GCA_937873175.1 uncultured Acetobacteraceae bacterium
GGGTACGACGGCGACCACGACGCTGGACGGCTCTCCCTATGGTCGCAAGCCGGGAACGGCCGATTAGGCGCGCGCACTGTCTTGATTGAAGCAACCGGCAATAGCCACTACTGGCCGGGAGCGAACAGTCCGGTCTGCAGCCCTTGGAGGTTGTGAGCGAACCCCGGTCAGCGATGGCGTCCCAAGCCTAGTCATCAACGCAGACCACCTTCGACCTTGCAGACGCCGGCATCCCTCGCCGCCAGACAACATGCAACCTCCCTCGGCGGCGCTGATGGAGCTACATACGACAGGGTTGATGCCGCTCAGCCGGCCATCCGGCAGAGCACCCGCAGCAGCACGGCGGCGCCGGCGGCCGCGTCGCTCTCCGTCATGTTCTCCCGCTCGCTGTGGCTGATGCCGTCTTCACAAGGGACGAATATCATCTGGCTGCGACAGAACGGGGCCATGCGGATAGCGTCATGCCCGGCGCGACTGCGCAGGCGCATCGTGCCGTATCCGAGGTCGGCGGCGGCCTGCTCGACGGCATCGCCCAGGGCCGGATCGAAATCGACAGCCGGGCGAACAGGGGCAGGTTCGAGCTCAATCCGTGTTCCGGTCTGCTCGGCGACGCGAACAGCGGCGGCGGCGATGGCAGTGCGGATCGCCTCGATGCCGTCGCTGGTTGGGTGGGTGGCGGAGAAGGACAGACGAGCATGGTGCGGGATGTTGATGCGGTTGTTCGGCAGCACGTCCATCGCGGCGATGCCGGCCGACCCGGCTGGAGCGTGTTCTTGGCCGATCTGCTCGGCTTCCGTAATAGGAGCAGCGGCGGCAAGAAGTGCGCTGCGGCGCTGGCGCATGGGTGTTGCTTGAGCGTGGGCATTCTCGCCCCAACAGTCGATGAGGAGGAACAGGTTGTTCTCCGTCCCTTCCACCACGCCGATAGTCTTGCCGGCATGCTGCAGGCGGTCCCCCTGCTCGATATGGAGTTCCAGGTAGCAGTGGGCCGCCAAAGGCCCTTTGCCCTGCCCCAGGAAGCCGATGCGGCGCAGCTCCTCGCCGACCCGGCGGCCAGCGCGGTCCGTGGCGGCATATGCCTCGGCCAGCGGCAGCGAACCCGCATGGACGGCGGCGCCCATGAGACCGGGAGCGAAGCGGGCACCTTCCTCGTTGGTCCAGTTCACGACAACCACTGGGCGGCGGGTACGTGCGCCGGCGCGGTCCAACGCGCGGGCGCACTCCAGGGCGGCGAGCACGCCGAGCGGGCCGTCGAACCTGCCACCGGGTTGCTGCGTGTCCAGGTGGCTGCCGATCAGCACGGGCGGCAAGGCCGGGTCGGCCCCTTCGCGCCAAGCGAACATATTGCCGATTGCGTCGATCGTGACCGGCAGCCCGGCCTCTCGGCACCAATGGGCGAACAAGTGGCGGCCGGCAGCATCCGCGTCTGTCAGTGCCAAGCGGTCGCAACCGCCATGCGGCAGGGCGCCGATGCTGGCCAAGGTCATGAGATCGGACCAGAGGCGGGTGGGGGCGATCGCAGGTTCGGTCATGGGACTGGACGGTGCCCGCCGGGTTTCGGCCTGGCAAGAGGCTGAACTGGCTGTAGCTCTTCGTATGAGCTTCGGCGGTATGATCGCCGCGATTCTCGCCTTCCCTAGCCAAGCAGCGACCCTGCTACATGTGGAGTTGCTGCATCGCGTGCTTCGTGCCTTGGGTGGCCTATACCTGATCACCGCAGCTGGCCGTTACGGGACAGTCCGGTTCGGAGGAGGACAGAGCAAGAAGCGGACGTTCGGCATGCTACAACGCGCTCGCCTTACCCGGCTCGGCCTCGGCGGTGGCCTCGCTGAACGACAGGAGTATCCTAGTCATAATAGAACGGGTTCTGCTTGGCCCAGCTGGTGTCGCTATAGCGGCTATTCAGCAACTGGAAGGCGCGGCGGCCGGAATGGTTGTGACCTTGCCCGTAGTGGCCGACATGGATCATCCAGTGCAGCGCCTCGGGCGCACGCGGGTCGCGGGGATGACGGGCCACGTAGTCCAGGATGAAGTCCCACACGGCCACCGCACCTGCCGGGGGCGGCAGCGCTTTCGGCAGGCCGGTGGCATCCTGGACGGGGAAGGCTGCGGTCCTGCCGAGCGGGACGGTCCCGGGATCGCCGTACTTGCCCGGCGGCGGCAGCAGGCGTCGCTCGGCCGTCGCCCGCGCGGCGGCGGATGGCGCCAGGAAGGCAGGCAGCCGTGGCACGAAGCCTCCAGCGCCGCACATGCCCGTGCAGACCACGTCCGGCAGACGCCGCTGCCCGTCGCCCAACTCGGAGCCTGCCGGGACGTCCACCACCTGGTAGCCCGCGTTGTCGTACAGCACGGGAGCGGGCGAGTTGCTGTCCAAGTCCGGCCGGGCGAGCACCACCCAATCAGGCCAGCTGCCGCCGAAATCCGCTACGGCGCCGGTCGGGCGCGTGTAGTCCAGCAGGTCCGCCCTCAGCCCCGGGATCTTGGCGAACACGAAGAAGAGGGCGAACTGCCGGTCCGCCCCCTTTGCGCCCGGGATTGCCGCGAAGTCCGCCGCCATGACGGGCAGGAGCTGCCGCAGCAGCGCCGCCATGCGGTCGGCGGCCGCATCGTCGTGCACGAGAACGGCGCGGGCGAAGCTGGTGAGCGCCACGTCCAGCCGGGTCGAGGCTGGCAGGGCGGCGTCCCCGGCCAGGTCCATCCGGGTGGCGAGCGGCAAGCGGTCGATCAGATAGCGCGCGTCGTCCCCCAGGCCAGTCGTCGCCGCGTCACCCTCCGCGTCGAACAGGCCACCCCCGATACCGTAGTAGCCCCAGTCGTTGTTGCGGCAATCGTTCGACTGCTTGATGCAGACCGTGCGGCGTAGGGCTAGGCGTGCGAACTCCCCAAGATCGGCAGCGAGCTGCAGCCGCTCGGCGGTGAACAGGTTGCGGCTCGTGTCTGGCAAGGCCGGGCGGGCCAGCACGGCGTCCAGCACCCTACGTAGCGTGTCCGCCGGGGCTGTGCCGAGGGAAAGGCGGACGCGGTGGAACAGCAACGTCAAATAGGCCGGGGACGTCGGGTCGGCGGACACGGCATCGGCCAGGAGCTGGCCATCCCCCACCTCGTCCGGCTGCATCAGCGCCAGGGTGGCGATCAGCCATGCGGGATCCTGTGTGGCGCCGTAGCGGTCCCGCGCATGCGCCAAGGCTGTGGTGCGGCGCCCTTCGGCGGCCTTTGCCCGCTCGAGGGCGCTGCCGGCATCGTCCGGCACCTCGGGCGGGGCGGACGCCCCGGTCTTGAAGGTGGCGATCCAGTCCAGCAGCTCCGGCGTTGCATCGCCTTTGGGTAGGCTTTGCAGATCCTTGAAGTCGGCTGCGGCCTGCGCATCCAGCGCGTCGGCGTCAAGCGACGTGAGCAGCCGAGCAGCGGCGGCGGCCGGGTCGGCGTGAAGCTGCGCCATGCCCCCGAGCCGGACCGCCGACGCGTGAAACGGCCCTTCGGGCGGCAGGGCGGACGCGGCGTCCCGTGCTGCGGCGTAGTTCGCCTTGTCGCCGGACGCCAACGCCCGGCGCAACAGGGCGCGTACCCGGAGATACGGCGCCGCCGCGCGCCAAGGGGAGGCCGCGTCGGCCGCAATGGCGGCGAACGCAGCGGCGGCGCCCGGGTAGTCTGCTTCGTAGAACAGCAGCGCCGCCCCTTGATACGCATGGTCAGCCCGCAGCCAACCGGGTGCGCCATCCGGCAAGGATGGCAACGCGGCGCCGGGCTTGGCGCAGGCAGCGAAGACGGCGTCCTGTCCCGCCAGCCAGGCGTGCAGTTCGGGGGAGTCGGCGCCGTAGGCCGTTGCACGGTCGTTCAGCGTGGCCGCGGCGTTGCGAAACGCGTCGTCCAGGCAATTGGGGATGCTAGTGTAGTCCGGTCCGGGCCGCTCGGTCGGCAGGTTGGCGTCGAGCGGCGGCGCGCCGGGCATGGCCTTGCGCGCCTCCAGCCAACCGTTCACCCCGGCTGGTCCGTCATCCCTTGCGCCGCAGCACGGGACGGAAAGCGCCTCGCCCACCGTGCCCGGCACCACCTTGCCGTGCAGGCGGCGCCAGGCCGCGAACTGCAGGCTGGCAGGGCTGGTGGCCAGCAGCACGCCGGGCGTGCCTGTGTACAGCATCTCCCGCTCGGCCCGGGTGCCGCCGAACTCGTTCAGCGCCCAGCTCGCTTGCGGCCCGTCGGTGGACGCGGCGGCCGGCTGCACGGCCAAAAGCAGCAGGACAGCAAGCAGGCGGCGGTTCATGGCGGGTGGTTCCTCAGGGCGGCGGAAAGGGATGTTTCATCCCATGGTCGAGGATTGAACACGTAAACGCGGCGGCCCGGCGGCACGGTGACGGGCGCGTCCAGCGACACGCCGACCGCTGCGCGGCACGCGGGAAGGCGGAAGTCGCCCCCCGCCGCGAGCCGCGCGCGCAGGCGCAGGCCGTCCTGCCCCATGCGGAACAGCATGGGCACGATCTCATCCACCGGGGCCTCGGCCAGCCAGGCCTCCCCGTCGCACCAGGATGCCAGCGCCGTCATGGACAAGTGCGTCCCGGACGGCAGGCCGGCCCGGACGCCGCCCAGCATGTCCAGCAGGGCCCGGCGCTGGCTCTGTCGCACTTCCATGTCCAGCTGCACGGCGACGTGGCCCGCGCTGAACGAGAGCGCCGCCGAGACGACCCGGTCGCGCAGCGCGCCCGTCCAGGCCAGAGGCACGGACTGGTCGATCTCGACATGCACCACGGCCACGAGCGACGAAGCGGCGGCGATCTGCAACGGGAACCGGCGGCCGCGCATCACCTCGATCGCATCGCCGCGCAGCCGGATGAACCCGACCACGGCGGCGACACCGACGCCCGGCGGTAGGGTAAGCAGATGCTCCGGGCGCTCCCAGGCCCAAAGCACGCGCGATGCCTCCGCCTGCACGGGCTCCACGGAACTGAGAAGCAGCAGCGCCGCCGTGAACCAAGCGAGCGGCCGGCGCCAGCGGGATGCGCCCTCCTTCGTCGTCTCCTCCCTGAACGTCCGCCTTGCCACGCCGCACCGTCTCACACACGCAATAGTTCGCGTGCCATCGGCCTTAGCAGCACGTCGATGCATATACGTTATAAGCGCCTACATGCCTACGGCGAAAGCGCGGCTGGCACCTCTTGCGACGAAGCTTGACGACCGCCTGAGATAGGAACCTTTCTGCCCCGAGTGGCCGAAACCGGGATAGCGTCCGTCAAGCTGGTGTAATTTCGGGGCGTGGTTCAAAACCGGGTCGCAGGTGAAGGCGGGTTGACGCCGCCAGCGCGGGTGATCGCACCTTCGTACTTTCAGCGATGGTGCGAGTATGGAGCAAGGGGTAGGCG
>CALMVT010000326.1 GCA_937873175.1 uncultured Acetobacteraceae bacterium
TGCTTTCGGCCGGCGTCTTGACCCGGAACAGGTAGGCCGGCGTGACCGTGCGGCCGTCCGCCCGGATCGAGTTCTGCCCGAACGCGTCGTCGTCGGTCGGCATGGCCTTCATTTGCGCAACGGCGGCGGCGCCGTCCGCCTTGGCGCGGCCGACCCCAAGCGCGGCTACGGCCTTCAGGTAATGCAGCACGCCGGCGTAGCAGCCGGCATGGACCATGGTGGGGTAGGTCTGGGGCTTCTGGTCCGCAAGCAGGCGCTTCGTGAAGGCGCGGGTGCGGTCGTTCAGGTCCCAGTAGAACGGGGAACAAAGCTCAAGGCCCTGCGCGACCTCCAGCCCGAGGGCGTGGATGTCCGTGATGAACACCTCAAGCCCGGTGATGCGCATGCTCTGGTGCAGGCCGAACTCGTGCGCCTGCTTGACGCAGTTGATGAAGTCGCCGCCCGTGCTCGCGAGGCCCAGAACCTGCGCGCCGCTCGCCTGGGCCTTGAGCAAAAAGGCCGAGAAGTCGCCCGGGCCGGGAAAGGGAAATGCGGCCGACCCCAGCACCTGGCCGCCCGCCTCCTTGACGAAGCGCGCGGCCTCGCGGGCGAGCTGCTGGCCGAACACGTAATCCGCGTACAGGATATACCAGCTTTTGCCCCCTTCCTTGACGACCGCCGTGCCTTCGGCCTTGGCCAGCATGTAAACGTCGAAGGTCCACTGCACCGTGTTGGGCGTGCACTGCGGTCCCGTCAGGTCCGTGGTGGCGGCGGCGGAGGTGATCAGGACCTTGTTCTTTTCCCGCGTCACCGAGTTCACCGCGAGCGCCACGGACGAGACGGGCAGGTCGATCACCGCATCGACGCCGGAATCGCACCATTGGCGGGCGATGGCGGCGCCCACGTCCGGCTTGTTCTGGTGATCGGCGAAGATCACCTCCACGGGGAAGCCGTGGTCGCCGAAATCCTTCACGGCCTGCCGGACGGCAGCGACCGATCCCATGCCGCTGAGATCGCGGAACAGCCCCGATTGGTCGTTGAGCACCCCGATCCGGACCGTTTGCCGGCTTTGCGCGCGCACGCCGCCGCCGCCGAGCGGCAGCATGGCGGCTGCGGACCCGGCCAGCCCGCGCCTTGTGATGAGCATCGCGTTTTCTCCCCGTTGCTTTGGTGGCATTCTGGGTTGAAGCTATGACCGAACCTGGTCAGGACGCCCTAAAAAGGCGGCATATCGGGACGGGTGGGAGCCTGACTGGCTAGGTTTGTGCGGTGACCCTACCGCCGGGCCTCCGTGGCAGCGGTTGTCGCCCTGGTCTCAAACCCTGCGCCAGCCCGGCTGGCTCGGGTCGGTCAAGTGATATTGTATCGGCCCGATGCCGGAGATGGCGATGATGGCCGGTTCCCTCGCATCCCGCTTGACCCCGTCGTAGTGCGGCGTCCGTGCGACGCGGCGGACGAAGCCTCCGGCCGTGACCGGCACCGTGCGTTCGGGCGCGAAATCCTCGCCGCTCGCGACCCACCAAATGCCGGACAGCACGACGCAGAGCCGGTCGGTTTCGTACCAGTGCGGCGCGCTCATGTAGCCCGGGTGCCAGCGGATCAGCACGAAATACTGCCCCGGCTCGCTCACCGCGCTTTGCATCGGCGCCTGCTCGGCGGTGCCTTCCGGGAAGTTGTAGAGCTGCTTCCACGGGATCGCGTCTGCCTGCACCACCTGCGTCATGGACGGATCGACGCCCGCCGCCTCGGCCGTCCGGATGCGCAAAGGGATCGCAGCCGCCAACAAGGGTGCCGCCAGCAAACCGCGGCGCGGCAATGCTTCTGCCATCGAACGCCTCCCATGGTGTTGTCGGACGGCGAGCTTGGCCCAGACATGCTGGTTTGACCAGCGTTTCGCGCTGGAACGGTGCCCCGGGCGGCAAGCGGGCTTGAGCTTGTTGCTCCTGTCCGACCAAGGATGGGAATGGCTCTTCCCGAAACCGCCCAACAGAGCTGACGGCTCCTGCCGTGGCCACGAAGCGTCGAGGTGCGTCCAATCACCCGTCGCGAGACGGGTTCCCGCGCCCGCCGCCACCCCGGTTGCCGCCTCCACCCCGCCGAGCCGGTTCGCGGGCAACGTGCTGGACACCCCCGGAAGCCCGGCGATGCCGCCAGCCAGCCGGGTGGCGATGTTGCCCATGCCCATGGAGCGGGGCCCGCTGTCCAGGTCGATGTCGCCCTTCAGCTCGATCTCGACGCCGCTCACGTTCATCATCGCCGCGGCTGCCGTCACGATCACGAGGGTCACCGCAGTGGACAGCACAGCCGCCCCGAACAGCACCACGCCGACAATGGCCGGCAGGTCGCGTGCCAACGCGTCATGGGCAAGCAGCGTCGCGTCGCCGATGACCGGCACGATGGCCAGCGGCAACGCGGATCGTCGTGGTTCGCGTGCCCGCGGAGGCGAGCGGCATCAACCGCTCCATGGTGCTGATTCAGGCTGCGGTTTCCGGCAACCTCGTCGGGCTTGGCGTGACGCTCGCGCACCCAGGTCTCATCGGCGCCCTGATCCGCGATGTCCTGCTCGGCGACAGTTCCGACGGCTCGACCCAGGTTTCGGCGGCCGACCAGGCCCGTCTCGCCACCACGTTGGACCGGGCCTATCTGGGGTTCACCCGGCATCGGTGACGCCAGCCGCTGGGCGTGGCGGACAGCCGGCCTGAACGGCCGAGGCTGATCTGCACGCACGTTGCCCGGGCTGCCGCGGGTGCTATCGTTCCCCGGCCTGCAACAACCACCGGAGGAAATCGTGAAACGCGTGCTCATGGCCGCATCGGCCTGCTTGTTCCTCGGCTCGGCCGCGCTTGCCGCCGAACTGCCCACGGCGCCGCCGTCCGAAGTCGGCATGAGCCGGCTGGAGCGGCTGACCCAGTTCTTCAAGACCGACACCGACGCCAAGCGCTTGCCGGGCGCGGTGGTCATGGTCGCCCGGCATGG
>CALMVT010000327.1 GCA_937873175.1 uncultured Acetobacteraceae bacterium
GGCGCGTGGCGCGGGCGGGCACACCGCTGGCCCGAGCGCGCCTGGCGGTCGTGATGGCGCATGGGCGCGGCGGGTCTCCGGAGGACATGCTGCGGCTTGCCGAGACTCTGGCGCTGCCCGATGTCGCCTACCTGGCGCCCGCGGCGGCCGGAGGGTCATGGTGGCCGGCAAGCTTCCTTGCCCCAATTGCAGCCAATGAGCCCGGCTTGTCGTCCGGGCTTGGCGTCCTCGACGGGTTGATCGAGCGGCTGGAAGGGAGCGGGTTCGGGCCTGACCGCGTCGTCCTTATGGGCTTCAGCCAGGGCGCCTGCCTCGCGCTGGAGTATGCCGCCCGTTCGGAACACCCGTTCCACGGCATCGTCGGGCTGTCCGGCGGCCTGGTCGGAACCGGCGAGGCCGCGGGGCCGCCCCGGGAGGAGCTGCATGGCTTTGCTCCGAAGCTGTTTGGCTACGACGCCCGCCTGGCCGGCGCCTCGGTGTTCCTGGGTTGCCACGAGCGCGATCCGCACATCCCGCTCGCCCGGGTGCAGGAAAGCGCGGCGGTGTTCAATCGCCTCGGCGCCGGCGTGCGGACCGAGATCCTTCCCGGCGCCGGACATGGGGTGGTCGTAGAAGAGGTCCGGGCCGTTCGCGGCCTCCTCAACCGATGACTACCCCGTTGCCCCGTGCACCTTGCTCCGGGCCGCCTCGCGCTCGGCCAGCATCGATCGCACGAACACGCTGAGCACCAGCAGCCCGGCCACGCCCTCAAGCGCGAAAGGCTGCAACGGGACGAGCAAGACCAGCGCAGCGAACGCGGGCAGCACATGGCGCGCCATGTCGTTGAAATAGAACCGGTCGCGCACGAACCACAGCCCGAGGAGATACAGCGCCACAGGGGCTGCTACGGCGTAGTTCCCGATGCTCGGCAGCACTTGAGCGTGACCGGATACGATGTCGACGACAACGGCAAACCCCGCGCCCACGGCGGCGCCAGCGGCGAAGATCAGCACGTGGCCGTAGCCCCAGGTGAGTGATCGGCCAAGGTCCTGGCTTCGAAGATGCTCCTCCTTCGAGAAGTAGAGCCACCACATCGAGAACACGATCACCAGCGACGAGAGTGCGACGTGCACGAGCGCGATCTGGAACTGCTCTCCCGCCACAGCCCGCAGCGCCAATGAACCGGCCAGCAGTGTCTCGCCAAGCACGATGATGTTCAACAGTCCGTAGCGCTCGATGATGTGGTGGCGGTGCCAGGGCGTCCGTCCGTTGCGCTCTGCGAGGGCGGGCACCGCGATCTCGAAGGCTGCGCCGAGGGCGAACAGCAGCGAAAGCAGCACGAACGACGATGGACCGACCAAGAGCAGCCCGGCCCAGTACACCTGGACGAGCGCGATCCCGAGCGCGTAGGTCAACGTGGTGGGGCGCCGTGCCGGGTCGCCAAGGGCGGCGCGCAGCCAAAGCACCACCATTCCCACCCGCATGACGACGTAGCCGGTCACGATCATGGTGAGGTCGAGCGACTTGAAGAACAGCTCGATCCCGGACGCCATGACGAGAGCGCCACCCATGATGGCCAAGGTGAGCAGCCGGAACAGTCCGTCGTCGTTGTCGTAGGCTGAGGCGAACCAAGTGTAGTTCATCCAGGCCCACCAGATGCCGAAGAACGCCATGGCGAACCGGACGACCCCGTCGGCAGTGTGACCACCGGCAATGGCGTGGTGCAGCCCGGCTGCCGCGGACGCGACGGCGATGACGGTCACGAGGTCGAACAGCAGCTCAAGCGACGTTGCGACCCGGTGCGGCTGGTGCACGTCCCGCGCCCGCATGGGGCGAAGTCTGGCAGTGGCGGGCATGGGGGTTCCTTCGGTCGGGGCAATCGTCACAAGAACGACGGCGGTAGCGGCCACGTGGACTGGTTCTGGGCTGCACGGTACCGTCAAGCAACCATCCAGCGCCACCGATTTCAGAAGTTTCCCTCCCACCAAACTCAGGGAACACCGACACGAACAGGGAAAACGGCGGGCAATCTGGTGGTCGCTGAACGGGATGCCGCGAAAGGTCCAGGTAGCAAGGAAACGCGTCGAGACGCCGGCCGGGGCCGAGCCGCACCCAAGCGTAATCCGGCCTCATGCTGCCCTCTCCTGCTTCTGTTGGATGATCTTGTTCCAGTCATTCTGTTTGGCAGGCGGCTTGAGCCGTTCCGAGCGCACGCCCGCAGCCTTTGCCCTCTCCGCCAGACGATGGGCGCATCGCTCTCCCGCCTTATCCGCGTCGGTCGATGCGACCAGCACGCCGGCTGGCTGGTCCGCGAGGTCGCGCAGCAACGCATCAAGGCAGGCAAGCGTCAGCGGCCCCATCCCGCCCGTGGTCGCGACATAGAGCGTGTCCGCCCGCACGCCTTCCAGCACCGCCAGGCTCAGCGCGTCGATCGGCGCCTCGCACACCGCAAGCCGGGCGAGTCGGCCCGTGCCGCCCGGCAGGCGGAACAGGCTCTTGTCCGACTGCTTGGAAAAGCCGCGCCAGTCCGGGCCGCGCATGTCGATGCCGGTCAGCA
>CALMVT010000328.1 GCA_937873175.1 uncultured Acetobacteraceae bacterium
AGCCAACCAAACCTTCTCAGACCAGAGATCGGTGGCGCGAGCCCTGACAGAACCCGCTCTCTCGCAACCTCACTTCGACAAGTTGACGGTGCCGTTTGCCCGGCTGGCGGCTGCGGGTGCTGGACGGCAACCACCTGCCGGCCAGCGAGGCTGCTGTCAGCCGTGGCACTCGGCTACATAGCGGGACAGTTTGCCGCTAAAGCATTGATCAAGCCCCGGTTGAACCGAAGTTCGTCGGCAGGATGCCCTGGGTCGTCAAGGCCGCTTCCTGC
This sequence comes from uncultured Acetobacteraceae bacterium, assembly GCA_937873175.1. Classification (GTDB taxonomy): domain Bacteria; phylum Pseudomonadota; class Alphaproteobacteria; order Acetobacterales; family Acetobacteraceae; genus CAHJXG01. The sequence continues at coordinate 273 of CALMVT010000328.1, forward strand.
GCCGCCTTTGCATTGAGATAGCCAGGTCGCGTGGAAATCCGCTCCCAATAGGCTGCTATCTCCGGCGTGAACTTCGCATCCAGCCCCAGCTTGCCCGCAAGCAGCAACGCGTAGCCGATCGACACGTCCGCCGCGGTGAACCGTCCGGCGGCGTAGTAGCCGCCCTGCAGTCCCGCAACCGCCCTGCGCAAGCGGGACAGGAACCAGCGCGTGTAGTCGTCCGCGACCTGGGGCAGCCTGCGCTCCGGCGGTTCGAGCCGGGCGTAGCGCAGGACGAGCGTCTGCGGGAAGGTCAGGGTCGCCTCGCCCATGTGAAGCCCATTCAGGAAGGCGCCGTAGCCCGGTTCCTCCGGCGTCACGTTCAACGTCGTCGGGCCGTGGCGTGTCACCAGGTATTGGCAGATCGCCGCCGACTCAGTCATCCGAACCTCGCCATCCTCGAGCAGCGGCACGGTGCCGAGCGGGTTGGCAGCGAGGTAGCCCGGCGTTGCGGCCCGGGGCGGGAACGGCAGCATTCGCAGGCTATATGGCAAATCCATCTCCTCCAGCATCCAGAGGGGACGGAAGGACCGGGCGTCGGAGCAATGGTGCAGGACGAGCATGGCGGTGGCCTGTCGCAGCAGTGATTGACCCAGTCTGTATGATCGGCTCCGATGCCTGCAACCCGCGCAATGCGGGACAGGAGCGTTCACGGTGAAGTTCAGCCAACTGTTCCTGCAAGGCGTCGTGGTCGCCATGGTGGCGTTGCCGGCCGCTTTGCCGGCCTACGCCCAACAGCCTGTTCCCGTCACTTTCGGGGTGTTGACCGACCTGAGCGGCTTCGTGGCCGATGCGACCGGGCGCGGCTCCGTCGTGGCCGCCCAGCTCGCGGGAGAGACCTTCACGGCCGAGAACCCCGGCGCGCAGGTTCGGGTGCTCTCCGCCGACCACCAGAACAAGCCCGATATTGGCGCCGCCACGGCCCGGAGCTGGATCGACCGGGACGGCGTGAACGCCATCCTGGACGTGCCGTTTTCCTCGGTGGCCCTGGCCGTCAGCGAGGTGACCCGCAACAGCGCCGCCGCTTTCCTCGCATCCGGGCCTGGCGCGGTGGCGTTGACCGGCGACAAGTGCTCGCCCAACACCGTGCACTGGACCTATGACACCTGGGCGCTCGCCAACGGTACGGCTCGCGCGCTGACGAAGGCCGGGGGCGACACTTGGTTCTTCGTCACGGCGGACTATGCTTTCGGCCTGTCTCTCGAACAGGACGCCGCCAAGGTGATCGCGTCGCTCGGCGGCAGGGTTCTGGGCGACGCCAAGCACCCGCCGAGCAGTTCGGATTTTTCCTCGTACCTGATCGCAGCCCAGGCGAGCCGTGCCAAGGTCGTCGGCCTGGCCAATGCGGTGACGGACACCACCAACTCGATCAAGCAGGCGGCGGAGTTTGGCCTGACGACCAACGACAACCAGCGCCTGGCGGCCCTGCTGCTGCAGGTGACCGACGTGCACGCGCTGGGCCTGGCCACCGCCAAAGGCCTCTATCTGACCGATGCGTTCTACTGGGACGCCAGCCCGGCCACTCGGGCTTTCTCCGACCGCTTTGCCGCCCGCATGAGTGGGGCGCGGCCGACCAGCTTCCAGGCGGGCGTATATTCCAGCGCGCTGGCCTACCTGCACGCTGCCAAGGCCGTGGGCAGCGCCGACGCCCGCAAGGTGCTGCCGGAGATGAAGCGGGCGCCAATCGAGGATGCGCTGTTCGGCACCGTGCAGGTTCGCGCAGACGGCCGAGCCACCCATGCGATGTATCTGTTTCAGGTGAAGGCTCCCGCGGAGTCCAAGGGGCCATGGGACTATTACAAGCTGCTCGACACCATCCCAGCCGACCAGGCATTCCGCCCGCTCGCCGAGGGCGGCTGCAAGATGGCGGCACCCTGACGATGCTGCGCGCGGCACCGGACTACGAGACGCTGCGGCGAGACTTCCGCTGGGACATCCCTGCCCGCTACAACATGGGCGTCGACTGCTGCGACCGTCATGCGGACGGCCAAGACCGGCCCGCCCTGATCATGGAAGACGAGTCGGGCGCGGTCCGCCGATACTCGTTCGACAATATCCGGGAGCTTTCCAACCGGTTCGCCAACGTGCTCGCGGCCGATAGCCTCCAAGCGGGCGACCGGCTGGCCATCCTGCTGCCGCAGGTCGTGGAGACCGGGGTGGCGCATGTCGCCGCATGGAAATCCGGGCTGATCTCCATCCCGCTCTTCACCCTGTTCGGGCAGGATGCGTTGGAATACCGCTTGGCCGACAGCGGCGCGCGCGCCCTGGTGACGGACCGTGCGGGGGCGGCGAAGGTCATGGGCCTGCGGGAGCGCCTGCCAGCGTTGACCCAGATCTATGTGACCGACGGCGCCACCGACGGCGCCCAGGACTTCCACGCGGCGCTGCATCGCGCCCCTGCCGATTTCGTCCCGCTCGACACCGCGGCCGATGACCCCGCCGTGATCATCTACACCTCAGGCACCACCGGGAACCCCAAAGGCGCATTGCACGCGCATCGGGTGCTGCTCGGCCATCTCCCCGTCGTGGAGCTGTCGCACGACTTCTTCCCCCAGCCCGGCGACCTGTTTTGGACACCGGCCGACTGGGCGTGGATCGGCGGGCTGTTCGACGTGCTGATGCCGGCCTGGCATCACGGCGTGCCCGTTTTGGCCCATCGTGCCCGCAAGTTCGACCCCGGCGCCGCCCTGGACCTCATGGCCCGGCACGGCGTGCGCAACACCTTCTTGCCGCCGACGGCGCTGAAACTCATCCGCCAGTCTGGCCTATCGCACCCGGGCCTTGTCCTGCGCAGCGTGGCGAGCGGCGGCGAGACGCTGGGGGCCGGATTGCTGGAATGGGCGGAGCGTACGCTCGGCTGCGTGCCCAACGAGTTCTACGGCCAGACCGAGTGCAACGTCGTGGCCTGCAACAACGCCCGCTTGTTTCCGGTGCGGCCCGGCTCCCTGGGCCGCGCTGGACCGGGGCATGACGTCGAGATCGTTGATCCCTTGGGGCGGCCGGTGCCCATCGGCGAGGCCGGCGACATCGGCGTGCGGCGCGGCGACCCAGTGATGTTCCTTCGCTACTGGAATAACCCGACCGCGACGGCGGCCAAGTTCGCAGGGGATTTCCTGCTGACTGGCGATCTCGCACGGCAGGATGCGGAGGGCTACATCTGGTTTACGGGCCGGGCCGACAACCTGATCACCAGCGCCGGCTACCGCATCGGCCCCAGCGAAATCGAGGACTGCCTGTCCAAGCACCCGGCCGTCGCGATGGCCGCCGTGGTCGGCGTGCCGGACCCGGTGCGCACCGAACTGGTGAAGGCATGGATTGTCGTGCGCGCCGGCATCACGCCCAGCGACGCGCTGGCGCAAGACATCCAGGATTTCGTCAAGGCGCGCCTGGCGGCGCATGAGTATCCGCGCGTGGTCGCTTTTGTCGACGAAATGCCGATGACGGCGACGGGCAAGATCATCCACAAGGACCTGCGCGCACGCGGATGAAGCGGGACGTGACCCTTCCCCGATATGGTGTGTCACGGGGTCACGACATAGGGCGGGTGCTGGATTCACGTTTAGCCACCCGAAACGGGAACGTCGGACGGAACCGGACTGTCCCAATTGATCCCTCTCGCGCTGATGCCGAGTAAAGCTTTGATCCGGTTAGGGGCCAAGCTGTGGCAGTCAGACTACAGTTAA
>CALMVT010000329.1 GCA_937873175.1 uncultured Acetobacteraceae bacterium
CCCTCGCAGCAGCTAGGCCGTGGCGCAAGCGCTGACAGAACCTGCCCGGGCAGCTTGCACGACCGCCTCCACGACCTCCAGCCGCTGCTCCGTGCCGAGATATGCGAACTCGCCCGTGCTGCCGAGCGGCGTCAGCCCATGCACCCCGGCCTCGATCAGGTGGTCCACCAACCGGGCGAGCACTGCCCGGTTCACGCGGCCCGTCTCGTCCAGCGGCGAGACGAGATAGGGGTAGACACCGTGCAAGTCGGCGTGCGGGGACAAGGCGATCCTCCAAGGGCAAGGCGCGGCGCGGCGGCGGGCCGCGGCAGCGTGGGACGGAGACGGATGGGATTACAAGGCCGGCATCTCCTCCTGCCCCGCGTCGAGCCGCACCATAGCTTCTCGGGACTGGACGGGATCGAACTCGCCGCAAATCTTTGCAGTGACAACCGTTGCGATGCTGTTGCCGATCACGTTCGTGGTCGCGACCGCGATGGACATGAAGCGGTATACCCCGAACAGGATGGCCAGCCCCTCCACCGGCAAGACGCCGGTGGCCGTCACGGTCGCCGCGAACACCACGAAGCTGCCCCCCGAAACCGTCGCCGCGCCCTTGGACGTCAGCAGCATGATGCCAAGGATGCCGAGCTGCTGGCCGAAGTCGAGCGGCACGCCGTAGGCGTTGGCCAGGAAGATGACGCCCATGGACATGTAGATGGAGGTGCCGTCCAGGTTGAAGGCGTAGCCCGTGGGCAGCACTAGGCCGACGCTCTGCTTGGACGCCCCGAAGCGCGGCAGCTTCTCCAGCAGGCGCGGCAGCACGCTCTCCGAGGAGGCGGTGCCGAGGACGATGTAGATCTCTTCCTTGATGTAGCGCAGGAAGCGGAACAGGTTCAGCCCGAACGCGGCGCAGATCGTGCCGAGCACGGCGACAATGAACACGACCACCACGGCGTAGAAGCTCAGCACCAGGTAGATCAAGGACAGCAGCACGGCCGTGCCGCTCGATCCCACCGCGAAGGCGACGGCGCCGAACGTGCCAATGGGCGCGAAGGCCATGATGATGTGGATGAACTCGAACAGGACGTCCGAGATGCGGTTCAGGCCGCGCTCCACCGGCTCGCGCTTGTCGGCCCGCATGCGCAGCAGGGCGGCGCCGAAGATGATCGCGACGACGAGCACCTGCAGCAGCTCGCCGCGCGCGAAGGCGCCGACGAAGTTGTCGGGAAACACGTTCAGGATGAAGTCCAGGGTGGAATGCGGCTGGCCCGTGGGTATGGGCGGCTTCGCCCCGCGCACGGCTTCCGTTGCCGCGCCCATGCCGTGCCCCACGCCAAGCAGATTGCCGGCGAGCAGGCCCACGGCAAGCGCCAGGCTGGACACGACCTCGAAGTACAGCATGGCCACGAGGCCGACCTTGCCGATGCGCTTGAAGTCGCCGGCTGAGACGATGCCGGCGGCCACGCACAGGAACACGAGCGGGGCCACCGCGGTCTTGATCAGCCGCAGGAAGATGTCGCCGAGGATCTTGAGCTGGACGGCGACAAAGGGGAACAGGAACCCCACCGCGGCGCCGAGCACCATGGCGAGGATGATCTGGAAGCCAAGCCCCTGCCAGAAAGGTTGCTTTTTCGGCGTGGCGGGTGGCGCGACAGGCGGCGAAGTGGCGGTGACGCTGGACACTGGCTTCCTCCATCATTTAGGCGGGCTTGTGCGCTGTGAGGCAGGGCTTCACGTGCCGTTTCGGCTTAAGAAGAAGTAGCCGGGCGGACCCGGCCGGAGCTAGGCGGCTTGGCGCTTCGAGGCGGCCACAGCCCGGTCCACCATCTGCGGCGCCATGCCGAGGTAGTTCGCCGGGTCGGTCAGCCGCCCGATGGCGGCGCGGTCCAGGTGGCGCGTGACCTCCTCATCCCGCGCCAAGGCCTCGGCCAGCGTGCCGCCGCCCTCGTTCACCTCGCGGCAGGCGGCATAGACGACGTCGTGCGCCTGTTGCCGGCCAGTGTGCGGCGCCAGGCCCATCATCACCGCCTCCGCCACGATCAGCCCCTTGCTGATTGCCAGGTTCTGCCGCATTCGCGCCTCGTCCACGATCAGCCCGCTCAGGGCGAACTGAGCTTGATGCAGCGCGCCGGCAGCCAGCACGAAGCTCTCGGGAACCGCCATCCACTCGGCGTGCCACGGCCCGGTCGCCCGTTCGAAGTCCTGGACCATGGCGTCCAGCATCAGCCCGGCATGCTGGCGCACGCCCTTGGATGCCGCCAGCATCAGCTCGGACGAGATCGGGTTGCGCTTCTGCGGCATGGTGGAGGAGGCGCCGCGGCCGGGCACGAAGGGTTCGTAAACCTCGCCGAACTCCGTGGACGCCATGATCATCACGTCGAGCGCGATCTTGCCCAAGGAGCCGGTGACCAGGCCCAGGAAATTGACCACCTCCGCGAAGCCGTCGCGCGCAACGTGCCAGGTGGTCGCCGGCACGCCCAGGCCGAGTTCCATGCAGAACGCTTCTTGGACATTCAAGCCCTTGTCGCCGAGCGAGGCCAGCGTCCCCGCAGCACCGGCGAGCTCGCCAACCAGCACGCGGGGCTTGAGCTGCGGCAGGCGTTCAGCGTGACGGTCGAACATGGCAAGCCAGATGGCGGCCTTATAGCCGAATGTGACCGGCAGGGCCTGCTGCAGGTGGGTGCGCCCGGCCATGGGCGTGTCCCGGTGCTTGGTCGCCAACTCGACCAGGGTGCGCCGTAGAGCGGCGATGTCCGCCTCGATGATCTCCAGCCCGGCGCGAACGCGCAGCACGTCGGCGGTGTCCATGATGTCCTGCGTGGTGGCGCCCCAGTGCACGTAGCGCCCGGCCTCGCCGCATTGCTCCACGAGTTGGTGCACCAGCGGCAGGATAGGGTAGCCGACATTGTCGGTCTCGTGCCGCAGCTTCTCCCAATCCAGCGCGTCGATGTTCGACCGCGCCGCGATCTGCTCGGCCGCCTCGGCGGGGATGACGCCGCAGCGCGCCTCGGCGCGGGCCAGGGCGACCTCCGCCTCGATGTAGCGGGCGATCAAGGAATGATCGGAGAACACCTCCCGCATCGCGGGCGTTCCAAACGCGTCGCGGAACAGGGCGGAGTCGAAGACGGTGGTGGCGTGGTTAGCGAGTGCCACAGGCGTATCCTCCAGGATTATTGGCGACGAACACAGCTTCAGAATATGTTCGGACAAAAAGGGTTTAAGATATGTCCGAACATAACGTCAAGCAGAATCACGCGACCGGCGTGCGGCACGCCCAGGTCACGCGCGACCTCATGGAAGGCATCGCCTCCGGACGCTTTCCGGTCGGCTCCTTGCTGCCGACAGAATTCGAGCTGTGCGGCCTGTATGGGGCGAGCCGGCACACCGTCCGGGTTGCGCTCGACGAGCTGGTGCAGCTCGGCCTGGTGTCCCGGCGCAAGCGGGCCGGCACCCGCGTGGAAGCCCGGACGGTGCCGGGCAGCTACCGCCAGTCGCTCGCTTCGCTGGAGGACTTGGTGCAGTTCGGCACGGCCCGCGCTCGGGAAGTGCAGAGCACCGGCGAAGTGACCGCCGACCCGGCGCTGGCCGAGGCGCTGGGCTGCGCCGCGGGGTCGCGCTGGCTGCGCGTTTCCAGCCTCCGCCTCAACGGGCAGGCCGACGCCCCGCCCGTGGGCTGGACGGACGTGTATGTCGATCCGGCCTACGCGGACATGCCGGACCTGGCGCGGACCTCGCCCGCCATCTTGATCAGCACGTTGATCGAGGAGCGCCACGGACGCCGGATTGCCGAGGTCCACCAGGATGTCGCTGCCGTGGCGTTACCGGACCGGCTCGCTGGGCCGCTGCAAGCTGAGGCCGGCTCGCCGGCGTTGCGCGTGGTTCGCCGCTATCTCGATCCCGCGGGCGAGGTGTTCGAGATTTCCGACACGATCCACCCGGCCGGCCGCTTCACCGCGTCCAGTCGCCTGCGGCGAGGCCGCGAGTAGTCGGCCCCAGTCCATCCGGCGAAGCGGGCGAGCAGGTGCCTCAGGGACAAAGGGTGCCGAACTCCCGCCCCGAGCCGCTCTGCCAGGGTGCGCCCCGGCGAGGCCCCGAGCGAGATGGGAGGTTGTGATACCCATTGCCCTAAAAGCTGACCCGCGCCTTCGGCGTGATACGTGGGCCAACGCAGGCCGCGAACGCCGGAACGGTGAGGTCGAGACTTACGGCAACTGGTATGACATCCAACGCTGGTCGGGGCGTGGCGACCGGCACAAAGGCCGGGCCTGCCGGACGTCAGTGGTTCGCGTCCAGCGCCGCCGAGGATATGCTCCTGCCGCCATGCTGCGAGCGGGGCAACAGAACAACGGCTGCAACCGAAGCAGGCCGAAACCGGAGGGGACCATGAAGATCTACGACTGGCACATCGCGCCCAACCCGCGCCGTCTGCACATCTTCCTGGCCGAGAAAGGCCTGGAGATCGAGCTGGTGGAGGTCGGCCAGGACGACATGACCCTGGCGCCCTCGTTCAAGGAACGCTACCCGCACATGATGGTGCCGATGCTGGAGCTGGACGACGGCACCTGCATTGGCGAGGCGATGGCGATCTGCCGGTATCTGGAGGAGCTACACCCGGAGCCGCCGCTGATGGGCATCGACGCCAAGGACCGCGCAATGGTGGCGATGTGGGAGAAGCGCGCCAACGAGGAAGGAATGCTGCCCGCGTCGGAACTGTTCCGCAACACGCACCCGCGCTTTGCCGATCGCGGGCTGCCAGGGTCGAGCGAGCCGATCCCGCAGATCCCCGAACTGCGCGACCGGGGCCGCGCGCGGCTGGACCGGTTCTTTGCCAAGTTCAATCGGCAACTCGAGGACAACGCCTTCGTTGCCGGCCCGCGCTTCACGGTCGCCGATACCACGGCGCTGTGCGCAGTCGATTTCGCCGGCTGGTCCGACGTGAGGATCCCGGACGGCCACGGCCACCTGCGCCGGTGGTATGACGCCGTTTCCGCCCGGCCCAGCGCCAAGGCCTGAGAAGCTGCCGCCAAGTCGGCCAGCGGGGGGCATCGCAGGGGCGGCGCATGTGGTTTCTCCCCCTGCCATGCCCTGACGCATGGTGATGCACCCTCGTGATGGCGGGTAGCAAGACGTGTTAGTCGAGAAGCTGGGACGGCAACTCCTAGCGGCCGAGGACCCGCGCGGCTCCGGCAAGATCGAGGCCCGTTCCATACCCTGACCCCGGCAAGGCGGTGGCCGCCGCTGGCACGCTGCGCCGGATCATTGGCCCATCTCCCGCCGGCGCATGGGCATGGCATCCACAACGGCAAACAAGCGGCCGGCTTCGATTGGCGCAGCTTCTGACAGCTTGGCGCCGCCGTCCTTGCCGACCAGCATGGCCCGGAACGCGGCAGGAGGCACGCCGAAGCGCCTTCGCAAGGCATCGGGGCCATCATCTGTGGACATCGCAGGCCCCGACACCCGTGTCCCGACGATCTCGACGACGACCAAGTCGCGCTGCCCCGCTCCTTGCGCCGCAGACGCCATGATCCGGCGCTGCTCCGTCAGCGTGGGGTTGTCCTCGCCGGGCGCGAACACCAGGAGGACGCGGGACTTGCCGACGTAGCGTTGCAGTGGATCAGGCACGGCGGCCTCCGTTCCGGGTGTCAGCAGGATCGCGGCGGCCATGGCGGCCAGCCTGCGACGGCCCGGGCTCATGCGGTCGAACAATCAGGCTTCCTCCTCGTCTCGTCGCACCCAAGAGACGATGGGACGGTCACAAC
>CALMVT010000330.1 GCA_937873175.1 uncultured Acetobacteraceae bacterium
CCATCGCCTGGTGGCCGAAGCCGATGCCGACAAGCTTCGCCCGGCCCCGGACCCTACGCAGGAACTCAAGGAACGGCGGGATCCAGGGCAGGTCGTCGTGCACCCCCGCCGGAGATCCGGTGATCACGTAGACCAAGCACTCGGCGGGGTCGGCCGGAAGCTCGCCTGTCTGCACGTCGTAGCTGCGGTATGTGCGCTCGCGGCCGAGCATGGTGCGGATCATGTCGCCGTAGGTGCCCCACTGCGCGCGCAGCGTCTCGAGGGGCCGACCTGTTTCGAGGATGCCGATGGTCATGGTCGCAACATCCCACAGCCCGGGCCAGTAGGACAGCCGCGCTTGGGATCTTGCGTGACGCCGCAGGCTTGTTCACCTCAGCCCGGACTGTTGCCTTCGGCTCGCACGATGGCGCATCTTTTCTGCGGATGCCCGGAACGGCATCCCAAGCAGAAACCAGGAGGAGCTTTCATGCCAATGTGTTTGCCCGCCGCCACGACCCGCCGCCATGTCCTGATGGGAACAGCTGCAGCAGCGGCGGCGGCGCTCGTGCTGCCGCGTGCCGGCCTGGCCAAGATGGCGATGAGCCAGGCCCAGGCGCCTTACTTCTACCGCTTCAAGCTGGGCTCGGCCGAGTGCACGGTGGTGACCGACGGGCAGCTGCCCTTGGGCGACCCGAACGCCTCATTCAAGAACATCACCAAGGACGAGATCAGCCGCGAGCTGGTGGACAACTTCCTGCCCACCAACAATGCGGTGCTTGAGCAGAACGTGCTGGTGGTGAACTTCGGCGACCGGGTGGTGCTGTTCGACACCGGCATGGGCACCGACGCGCTGTTCGGCCCCACCACGGGAAAGCTGCAGGCAAGCCTCAAGGCGGCTGGCGTCGCTCCTGCCGACGTGGACGCGGTGGTGATGACCCACGCGCACATCGACCATTGCGGCGGGCTGGTCGCGGATGACGGCACGCTGCACTTCCCGAACGCGCGGTATTTCATCGGCGAGCCGGACTTCGCCTACTGGACCGACGACAGCAAGATCCCTGCTGACTACCCGGCGCGGCCCCACTTCCTCGCGCAGGCACGGAAGAACCTGCTGCCGATCAAGGACCGGATCACCTTCTACAAGAACGAGCAGGAGATCCTGCCGGGCATCACCGCCTTGAGCGCACCGGGCCACACGGTGAGCCACTCGATATTCATGATCAACTCCGGCAACAGCAAGCTGTGCTACATCGGCGACCTGGCGCACCATCCGGTGCTGCTGCTGGAGCATCCGCGGACGCAGTTCGCCTTCGACACCGACCCGGCGCAGTCGGCGGAAAGCCGGGTGCGGATGATGGACATGTTCGCGGCCAACCGCATTCCGATCCTGGCCTACCACTTTGCCTGGCCGGGCGTCGGGCACGTGGCGAAGGCGGGCGAGGGATACCGTTACTTCCCGCTGCCGATGAACCTGGAAGGCATCAACGCCATCTAAGCCCGGCTTCGGCCGTTCAGGGCCGCGTCATGCGGCGCGGCCGGGCGCGTCGGCGAAGCACCGCCATGGAAGGCAGGGCGAAGTTGCCTCACGAGGCTTGGCGGGACGGAAGGAGCCCCGGTTCACGCCAAGACTCGCGATCGCCGACGTCAGGCTGCCGCAAGCGCCCTGTGCAGCGGGATCTCCGTTCCCTGGGTGAAGTCGTAGTTGCCCCGCAAGTGCACGCCGCCTCCCGTTTGCAGCACGTCGATGGAGGCGAACTGCCCCATGTGGAACGAGTCCGACGTGGTGCCCTGGCTGAACCGGATCGTGTCCAGGACCGCATCGCCGTTGAACAGCGTCAGCGTGTGCGTCGCATTGTCGAACCCGTAGGAGGAGGCAGTCAGGCCTTTGAGCGAGACGCCCTGCGTGCCGAGATAGTGGGTATCCCCTTCATGGCTCCCGAGGTCGGGGTGGAAGTCGAGGGTGCCGGCGAACTCCATCGGACGGTCGATCACCAGCGTCCCCACATTGATGCCGATGGTTTCCCCGGCGCCGACCGGGCCGCCCAGCTCCAGCGTCCCCGCATCGGTGTAGCCGGTGTAATCGTTCACCCCGTTCGTCATGAGGATCGTGCCTTGGCCGCTCAGGGGCGCGTTGACCACCACGGTGCCGCCCTCGATCACCGACGCGCCCGCGTCGAGGCTCGACCGGGCGCCGCCGTTCACCGTGAGCGTCGAGCCGTCCTTCACGTCGAAACGGGCATCGAGCGTCGCCTGTGCTTCCAGGTTGACCGTGAGGACGTCGGACGCCGTGAGCGGGCCGTGCCCGATCCCCGGAGGCGCCCGCAACATGGCGGCGAAGTTGCCGATCTCCAGGCTGCCGATGCTGCTGTGTCCGCGCACGTTGACCGTCCCGTACTGCGTCGGCGAGGCCGAGGCGGCGTATGGCGGCGGCGGCAGGGCGTTCGGCATGGAAAGCCCGGCCAGCGACGCGTTCCGCAGGTCGAGCACCGGCTGCCCTGCGCTGTCCGGCCTGCCCAGCAGCACCGTCGCGCCGACCTGGCGGCCCGCCACGACCACCTCGCCCGTGTCCACCACCGCCGTGTCGCCCGCGCCCGGCACGCTGCGCGGGTTCCAGAACCGGGCGGCCGTGTAGTTGCCGTGGCCGCCGAGCCAATTGAACGTTGTCATGCAAAGCCGCTCCTTGATGCGCGCTGTCGAGTTGATGCGTGCTGTCGAACGGACGGCGGCGCCGATTCGCCCAGCAACGACGTTCAACTTAGCTTATCGGCGCGGTTCCAGGAACTTCGGAATGGCCAAGGTTGTGACCAGGGTCACATCGATCGTCCGCCTGAGGGCGGGGGAAAGGCCCGGCGGCCGTCTTGGCGACGTCGTGCAGCGCTGCACGCTGTTCGCGACGCACGTCCGCGGAGCCCGCAGAAAAGCAAAGCGCTTGCCGGTGGGCCGAAGTGACGCACGTCCTGCGGCGGGCCGTGTGCATGGCGATGGATGCGGCGACAGTATGCCAGGACGCTGACGGGGCCGGTGTTCGCTCCGCCTCGTCACACGTTTCACCGGCCCGCTTCCGTGGCCGCGAAAGTGCGGCCCTGATCGCTCTCAACTGCGATGCAGGTACTGCTGCCACCGTGAGTGCGTGGGCTGCTCGGGTTGTTCGACGGCATCCGGACGCTTTTGCAACTGCCTGACACAGCGGGGTTCTCAGTCTGGCGCGGCTCTGAGCATGCCGTGAAGTGATATCCCACTCCGGAGCGAAACTACCTTTTCTTGCTCTGCAGCCAGCTCAGCCTCATCAAACGAGACCCATTGTAGACAGCACATATACCTTTAGTTGTAGAACAATCCGCCTTTCCGTCCATGGCTCTCCCACACCTCAACGATCTCAGACCAACTCCGAAGCACAAGGGGAACGGGCGTGGTTCAGAACTTGCTCGAATCAGGTAACACGGGCGCGCGAAAGCGCCGG
>CALMVT010000331.1 GCA_937873175.1 uncultured Acetobacteraceae bacterium
ACCCTTCGCGAATCAACTGTCGCGGGTCGATGACCATGATGCGGATCTGCTTCATCTTCGCCTTCTCTGACGCTCTAACCTTTTGGGACTGAGCCGTGCGATTGATTAATAAGCGTGTGCAACGTTCCGTATAGAAGAAATTTCCACTAACCAACTTATTTTGAGTAAACCCGGATGGGAGCAAACAAGCCGATACTGCTTTAAATCTTCGCGCCAAGACATGCGATAGCCGGAGCGCCGTAAATCTCAACCGAACTTAAAGCGCACTGGATGCGGCCGATGCAGAGTCTATTTTCTTTTTGAGCGTTCGAGCCGTCACATCGAAGCGGGAGAAGGTAGGGCCGCTATAATTTTCACAAAGTTAAGCAAAAAGCAACACAATACGTGCTCGTAGGAGCGCTGCAGATTGGTTGCAAAGCAGCCACGAAGTTTGCGTCGAAGGAGAGTATACTTACGTTGGGATACACTGCTATGCAGCTTTCCTGGATCATGGCTGCTTTGCGGGTTGCGCGGCTTCGTGCAAGCGCGCCGACCCCGGGCGGCGCCTCGTCGCGAAGTCTCGATCCCGAGGAAACGCTGCCCACAGCGGCCCGGCGACGTTGCGAACGGCCGCGTTAAACCCGACGCGGCTGCGGACCTGGCTGCTGACTGCCGAACCTCACCCATCCCGGCAGGGACGCCGAAAGGTTGACATCGCGCCACTTGGGATGCCGCGGCGGCTGCAGGAATGCCTCGAATTTCAGCGACAGCGCCTTGGAAAAGCGCACCAGGCGCTCACGGCGTTCAGGGCGCGTGTGGTTGTATGCCGCCAAGACCGCGCCGATCGCCACCGTCTCGACCGATTGGCCCGCAGGCACCACGGTCGGGTAATCGGCCGGGGTGAACTGCGACGGCAGGTAGGTCTGCAGCAACGGCTCGGACAGCGGGATGGGGAGAAGATGGATGCCCGGCGGCAGCGGGGTGGTGAAACGCGCGGGCTTGCCGGTCACCCGCACCATGGCGGCGATGTCGCCCCGCCGCAGCTTCTCGGTCGCATCGACCGTCGGATCGAAAACCGGCTGGATCGCGATGCCGAGGCGAGAAAACAGCAGGGTGGCCGTCATGGCGGTGCCGGAGCCGCGGTTGTCCATGCTGACCAGCTTTCCCGAAAGGTCCGACAACTGCTCGATGTTCGGCTGGGCGAAGATGTGCACCTCCTCGTCGTACAGCTTGGCCATGTATTGCACCTGCTGCTGCACGCCTGGAAAACTTTGCTGCTGCGCAACTGCGGCGAGCACGTCTGACTGGACGATCGCGAGGTCCACGCCCCGCAGGTAAAGCAGGTCGGACAGGTTCTGAAACGAGCCTTTGCCGAGGATCGGCAGGATGCGGAGGTCATCGACGCCGTCGAGCACGGCGGCGATATCCGCGGCGAACCGGGTGTATGTCCCGTCCAGCCCCCCGGCGATGATCCCGACCGTGCCGGCATTCGCCCGGGCCACCGCGCCAGCGCTAGCTTGCGCGCGTGCCGCGCCGGGCAAAGCGAGGGTGGCGGCGAGACCCGTCAAAACGGCGCGGCGGTTCATGAAACGTCTCCTTGCAAGGTGTTCTACGGGAGGCGGGCGAGAAGGTCCGCCGCGGCAGAGTCGCCGAGCACGCGCGCGCGCCCATACCAGGCCCGCGCCGCGGCCGGGTCGGCGAAACTGCCCCTGACCCCGAGGGACGACAGGATGTTGGGGTCAAAGGTCTTTCCCACCGCAAGCGGGGCGGCTGGCGACGCCAGGTGGGCGCTTGCCGCCCGTTCATAGAATGACCGCGCCTGGGCGATGTTGCCGCGCAGCATGGCGGAGTCGCCCTGCCGCATCAGGCTCACGAACATCGGCGGCCCGGCGGTGGCGTCCGGCGGCAGCACGAGCGAGGGAAGGAGCGGGGGCGGCGTGCCCTGGGCAAGGGTGAGCAACGGGTCGCGATAGGCTGGAAGAACTCCCGAGAACAAAGGAGTCGGACTGGAAACGGGTGCCATCCCCCCGCCGAGGGCAAAAGCGAGGCAACCGAGCGCCAAGCGCCGCCGCGAGGCCGCCACGCCCGGCGTTTGCTGGGCGGAGGCGAGGGGGGGCTTGTCTCTAATCTCCATGTCTTCTTTTACGTTGTTGGCGCCGTCTGGAGGTTGCAGGCCATCAGGACCGCGCGTACGCTGCCAAGCATGCAAGCGCGATGGGCGACGATTGTCAATCCGGAAGCCTGCCCCGGCAAGTCCCGATCAAGGCCGTTCCGCAAGAACAACAGCAGGCCCCTTCACAGCAGCGAGCCGCTGTGCCGGCGCAACAACCGGTAGGCCAGCAGTAGCGGCGCCGTGGTGACCAGGATCAGGATGGAGGCCGCCGCCGTCGCCTCGCCCGGCGCCGTGCCTTCCAGCGCGTGCAGCATCAGCACCGTCATGGTTGTCCAGCGGCTGCTGTACAGAACGATCGTCGAACTGATCTCGGCCGTCGCCGCGACCCACACCAGCACGGCGCCGCCGGCCAGCCCGCCCAGCATCAGCGGCACAGTCAGGGTGAGGAATGTCCTGCCCGGCGACAAACCCAGGTTGATCGAGGCTTCCTCCAGACTCGGGTCGATCTGGTGCACGGCCGCGCTTGCCGACCGCACGCTGAGCGGCAGCTTGCGGACGGCATAGGCCACGACCAGGATCAGCCAGCCGCCGGTCAGCACGAGCCAGCCGCTGTTGAACGCGATGACCAGGCCGATCCCAAGCACGGTCCCGGACACCGCGAACGGCGCCGTGGCGAGGATGCCCAGCAGGGCGGACAGGCGGCCGCGCTGCCGGGCGAGCACGTAGCCGAGGGGCGCACCCAGCACGCACGCCGCCGCCGCCGCCAGGCTGGCCAGCGCCAGCGTGTTGGCGAGCGGCCGGTATGATCCTTTCAGCAGGTTGCGGTAGTTGCCCAGCCCCGGTTGCCAGCTCATCACCGGGCCTTGGAAGTGCTGGAACGAGATGACCACCACCGCCGCGAACGGCAGCAATGACAGCAGGACCACGCCCCAGCAGAACGCGGTGGCGAGCAGCCGCCAGCCCCGGCTGGCCGGGATCGGCGGCGCGGCCCGGCGGGCGCCCGTCGCAAAGCGCCGGCGCGCCAGGTAGGAGCGCTGCAGCAGCAGCACGACCGCCGTGCACCCCACCAGCAGCACGCTGAGCGCGCCGGCGGCGGCGGCGTTCGGGTCGGATTCACCGGCGAACAGCTTGAAGATGTCGAGCGCCAGGAACGGCCGATCCTCCGCCAGCACCGCCGGCACGCCGTAGTTCTCCAGCGCCTCGATGAAGACCAGCAGCGCCCCCGCCAGCACGGACGGGGCCACGATGGGCAGCAGCACGGTGCGGAACGCATGCCACCGGGACGCGCCCAGGTTGCGGGCGGCTTCTTCCATCGAAGCGTCAACCGCCCGGAACCCTGCCAGGGTCGGCAGCAGCACGTAGGGGTAGAGCGTCAGGGTGAACACGGCGACAATGCCCGGCATGCCGTAGATGGGGCCGACCGCGATCCCGGCCGAGCGGAGCGCTACGGTGACAATGCCGACGCGGCCGAACAGGAGCACCAGCGCATAGGCGCCGACAAAGGACGGCAGCACCATCGGCACCGACGCCAGCGCCAACAGCAGCAGCTTGCCCGGCACCTGGAGCCGGGCCAGGCAGAATGCCAGCGGCACGGCGACCGCGGACGCCAGCACCATCGACATCGCCCCGGCCAGGAGGCTGTTGCCGAGGCTGCCGAGGTAGTAGCGGCTCGACACTATCTGCGCGTAGGGTGCCAGGGTGAAGCCGCCAGCCTCGTCCTGTACGCTTGACTGCAGCACAAGCCACAAGGGGTAGAGCAGGAACAACCCCAGCACGGCGAAGGCCAACAGGCTGACGCCGGCTTGGAAACGCGAGGACCCCATCATGGGGCGGGAAAAGCGATGATCTGCGTCGGGTCGTAGGCAAGGCTCAAGGTGCCATCCGCTGTTGCGGGTACTCCATGGCCGCCCAGCGTCACGATGCGGATGGGGGTGCCGTCCGGCAACGCGGCATGGAGGCGCAGCAGCGGCCCCAGGAATTCTCGGAGCTGCAGCCTGACTGCCAAAACCGGGCCGTCGGCGTCGGGGCGGTCCACCGGGCGCATCGTTTCGGGCCGGATCGAGAGCAAGACCTTCGCGCCCGGCGCGCCAGCCTGGCCGCGCACAAGGAACGCGGCGCCCCCCGCCGCGACCGTGGCCGCCGTGCCGTCAAAGCCGGCGACGACGCCGGGGATGATGTTGGTCGCGCCCATGAACGCCGCAACGAACGCCGTTTGCGGCGTGCGGTAGATCGCTTCGGGCGGTCCGACCTGCTCGACGCGGCCGCCGCGGAGCACGGCGATGCGGTCGGAGATGGCCAGCGCTTCTTCCTGATCGTGCGTGACGTAGAGGGCCGTCAACCCGAGCGACTGCTGCAAGCGGCGGATCTCAACCCGCATATGCGTCCGGAGCTGCGCATCGAGGTTGGACAGCGGCTCGTCGAACAGCAGCACGGCCGGCTTGATCACCAGGCTGCGCGCGATTGCGACCCGTTGCAGTTGGCCGCCGGACAGCTCGTGCGGCCAGCGCGCGCCGTGGTCAGGCAACCGCACCAGCGCCAGTGCCTCCGCGACCCGGTCCCGGATGTCCTGCCGGCTCACCTTGCGTGTCCGCAGGCCGTAGGCGACGTTTTGCTCCACTGTGAGGTTGGGGAACACCGCGTAGCTTTGGAACACCATGCCGATGTTGCGGCGATGCGCCGGCAACTGGTCGATCCGCTGGCCGCCGAACCAGATGCTGCCGCGCTCCACCTCGGCGAACCCGGCGATCATCCGCAGCAAGGTCGTCTTGCCGCAGCCCGACGGCCCCAGCAGTGTGAACAGCTCGCCCTCGGCGACAGCGAGGGAGATGCCGTCCACCGCCCGCACGCTGCCGAATGTCCGAACAACGGCATCAAGCCGGATCGCGGTCACAAACGGCTTGGCCCGGCCCCCTCCGGTCAGCGCGTGTCCTGGATCAGCGTCTTCAAGCGGGCCAGGGTTTCGCGGCGCGACGCTTCCCACTTCGCATCGTCGTAGGGCACGATCTTCAACTGGGACAGCGGGGGCATGTGGCCCGGCAGGCTCGCCAGGTCGATGTCCTGGCGCGCCGGCCGGCGGAAGGTGGTCCGCAGGAGCTGCTCCTGGATCGGCTTCGTGTTGATGAAATCGACAAAGGCCTTGGCCGCTCCCGGGTTGGGGCCTCCCTTGATGATCGCGACGCCCTCGGCAATCGCCACGGTCCCGTCCGCGGGGTACACCACCTGGACCGGCGCGTTGTTCTGCCGCCAAAGCAGGCCGGCGTATTCGAGCGAAATGCCCAGCGGGTACTCGCCGCTGCCGTTGCCCTCGAACACGAGGGTGGAGCGGTTCAGCACCTTGGTGTTGGCCAGCAGCGTGCCGAGCTTGGTCCAGGCCGGGTCCCCGCCGCCCCAAAGCGACGCGAGAAAAGTTGCGGTGACGTAGGCGGAGCCGGAATTCGCCGGGTCGGTGTAGGCGATCTTCTCCTTCCATTTCGGGTCGAGCAGGTCGCTCCACCGTTTCGGCCCTTCGGCAGCGGGGATGGCCGCCGTGTTCTGGCTGATGGTCAGGATTTGGAGGTTCGTGCCGATCCAAAGATTGTTCTTGTCCCGGTACTCCGGCGCAACCGCGTTGCGCTCCTTGGCGGCGTAAGGCTCGAAGAACCTGCTGTTTTCCTTCAGGAGCGACGAGCTCACCCCCCAGATGACATCGGCCTGCGGGCGCTCCTGCTCGGAGGCGATGCGCCGGAACAGCACGCCCGATCCGGTTGATACCACGTCAACCGTGATCCCGGACGCCTTGGTGAACGCCTCGGCGACGGTGCTGTTCACCGTGTTGTCGTTGGCCGAGTACAGCACGAGGCGCTGCTCCGCCGCTGCCGCCGCGCCTCCGCCGGCGACGCACGCCACGACCACCCATGCGGCCAGCCCGAGCCGGAAAAGCCAAGATGCCACTGCCATGCCGATCCCTTTCACGCACCCCATGATTTCACCCAGCCAGCGGCGTGGACGCAAGCTCAGCTCTTCAACCGGTAGCCGGTCCTGAACATCCAGGTCACGAGCGCGAGGCAGCCGCCCAGAAAGGCAAGCGTCATGGCGACGCTGGCGCCGACGCTGACATCCGCCTGGCCGAAGAAGCTCCAGCGGAAGCCGCTGACGAGGTAAAGCACCGGGTTGAACAGGGTGACGGTCCGCCAGGCCGGCGGCAGCATGTCAACGGAGTAGAAGCTGCCGCCCAAAAAGGTGAGCGGCGTCACCACCAGCAGCGGCACGAGCTGCAGCTTCTCGAAACCGTCCGCCCACAGCCCGATGATGAAGCCGAACAAGCTGAACGTCGCGGCGGTCAGGACGAGGAACAGCGCCATCCAGACCGGGTGCTCGATCCGCAGCGGCACGAACAACGAGGCCGTCAGCAGGATGATCGCGCCGAGCACGATCGACTTGGTAGCCGCGGCGCCGACATAGCCCAGCACGATCTCGAACGGGGACACCGGGGCGGACAGGATCTCGTAGATCGTGCCCGAGAAGCGCGGGAAATAAATGCCGAAGGAGGCATTGGCGATGCTCTGCGTCAGCAAGGACAGCATGACCAGGCCCGGCACGATGAACGCGCCGTAGGGCACGTTCTCCACCGTGCTGATCCGCGAGCCGATGGCCGCGCCGAACACCACGAAATACAGCGAGGTCGAGATCACCGGCGCCACGATGCTTTGCAGCAGCGTGCGCCAGGTGCGCGCCATCTCGAAGCCGTAGATTGCCCGGACTGCGCGGATGTTCATGCCCGCTCCCGCAGCAGCCCGACGAAGATGTCCTCCAGCGAGCTTTGGCTAGTTTGCAGGTCCTTGAACCGGATGCCGGCCGCGGCGAGGTCGCGGAGCAGCGCCGTGATGCCCGTGCGTTCCCCGCGCGTGTCGTAGGTGTAGACGAGTTCCGTGCCTCCCCGGGCCAGCTCCAGGCGGAAGGCGTCGAGCGTGGGCGGCAGGCGATCCAACGGCGCCTGCAATTGCAGGGTCAACTGCTTGCGGCCGAGCTTGCGCATCAGCTCGGACTTTTCTTCCACCAGGATGATCTCGCCCCGGCTGATCACGCCCACGCGGTCGGCCATCTCCTCGGCTTCCTCAATATAGTGGGTGGTGAGGATCACGGTGACGCCGCTGTCGCGCAAGGTCCGCACCAGCCGCCACATGTCCTGGCGCAGCGCAACGTCCACCCCGGCGGACGGCTCGTCGAGGAACAGGATCTGCGGCTCGTGCGACAGGGCCTTGGCGATCAGCACCCGCCGCTTCATGCCGCCGGACAGCGTCATGATCCGGCTGTCCTTCTTGTCCCACAGCGAAAGGGTTTTGAGCGTTTTCTCGATATGGGCCGGGTTCGGGGCCTTGCCGAACAGGCCGCGGCTGAAGCTCACCGTAGCCCAGACGGTTTCAAACGCATCGGTGGTCAGCTCCTGCGGGACCAGGCCGATCTTTGCGCGGGCGGCGCGGAAATCGCGCACGATATCGTGGCCGTCCGCGGACACCGTGCCGGCGCTTGGCCGGACGATGCCGCAGATGATCCCGATCAGCGTGGTCTTGCCGGCCCCGTTCGGGCCGAGCAGCGCGAAGATCTCGCCGCGTCGGATTTGGAGGTTGACGTTGCGCAGCGCCTGAAAGCCGGAGCTGTAGGTCTTGGACAGGTTGGAAACGGAGATGATCGGCGGCATCGCCGCCTGTGTGGCGCTGCGGCGCGCCGGGCGCAAGCCCATCGCCTCATAGGATTTCGCGGTGATGGCTGGCGCAAGGGCCTTGCGTCATCGCGGCTGCCTCAGGTCCCGTGAATATACACGTAAGCGCCCGTACCCCCCTGGTCATTGCCGAACGACACGGCCAGGCGCCCGCCGAGATCGGCTTTGCTGTATCCGGCCAAGGTAATCGATGCGACCGGCTTGCCCGGCGCCGTCGCGTGCAAGGTCAGGCCTGTCGATACGGCCGCGCCCTGGCCATCCTGCCAGTCAAGCGCGAAGTCCGAGGGCGTCACGCCGAAGATCGTGGCGTCGTCGCCCGAATGGAAGTTGACCACCGTGCTCCAGATGTCTGCCGCCGCCGCGCGGTCATCGACGAAGAACGTGTCGTTCCCGGCGCCGCCGACCAGGAAGTTGGACCCGGTGGAGCCGTCCAGGACGTTGTTGCCGCCTCCCCGGCTCACGTCGAGCGCATCGTTGCCGGAGCCGCTGTGGACGAACGAGTGCGGCCCCGTCGCGGCGATGTTCAGGTTGTCGGCGCTGACGGTGATATACTGGTGTAGCAGCCCAGCCACCGGCCCCTTGTAGGCTTCGCCGCTGGCAACCAACGAAACCCCGGTTGTCATGTCGGTCAGCAGAAACCTGACGGCTTCCGGCGGCGCGGCGGCCGGCGGAGGCGTCACGACCCCCGGCGGTGCCGCAGCCACGGTCACGTTGTAAAGCTGGGCCGTGGCGTCCGCTTCGACCTTGAAGGCTTGCCCGGCGAAGTTCCCGGCGAGGGCGAGGGTGCCCAGG
This sequence comes from uncultured Acetobacteraceae bacterium, assembly GCA_937873175.1. Lineage (GTDB taxonomy): Bacteria > Pseudomonadota > Alphaproteobacteria > Acetobacterales > Acetobacteraceae > CAHJXG01. The sequence goes on from CALMVT010000331.1 coordinate 8,583, forward strand.
ACGGCCGAGCCGCTGTTGAGGGTGAGCGTGCCGAGGCCGTTGGCCGTGCCGACATACGTGACGTTCGTGACGACGGCGGCGCTGCTGACCACGATCTTGTCGCTGGCATCGAACCCGGCGACCGTTCCGGCAAAACCCGCCGGGTCATCGAGGATCAGCGTGTCGTTGCCGATCATCGTCACGGTTTGGCCGGCGCCGACGCTGCCCACTTCCAGCGTTCCGGCGACTGCCGGGGGAACGGGGGTGTCGAAGCCGGGCAGGGGGCTGGTGCGGTTGAAGGTGATCTGCCCGGTGCCGGACAGGGCGCCGCGAAACGCCATGCCGGGCCCTTCGGAAACGATCTGGCCGTTGTTGCTCACCGCGCCACGCACCACCACCCGGCCCGTGCTCGGACCGGCTTCCGTCGGCGAGATGCCCCCGATCAGCAGGCCGCCGGCCAGCACGGAAAGCCCGCCGGTGCTGAGGGTGCCGCCGGCCTGCTCGAACACGCCGTCCTTGCCGACCGTCAGGGCGTTGGCCGTGGTGTAGTCGCGTCCGTTGCGCACGTTCACGTAAGCCGAGTTGTCGATCCGCTTCAGCGTGGACTCGACGGGCACGTAGCGGGTGCCGTTCCACTCGTTGATCTCCGATCCCGGATCGTCATAGATGAGCTGCGTCCAGTAGCTGTGGGTCGGCGTGGGCTTCGGCCCCGTCAGGGTTTCGATGTTTATCACGAAGCCGCCAACCTTGCCGCCCAGGTTGATCGTCCGGCCGGTGCCCAACGCCTCGAACGCCCCGTCGAACAGGGTGTGCGTGGCGGTGTCGTATTGCGCGATGCTGGACGTATCGACCGTCGCGGTGCCGTCGAGCACCTGCAGCTCCCACGCGATGTAGATCGGGTTGCTGCCCGTGAACTGCACGTTGCCCCGGGTCTGGATGAAGGTGAACATCAGCCCGGCGTTCACGATCGTGCCGTTGTCGATCAGCAACGGGCTGCTTTGGAACTCGCGCCCGAGCGCGCCCGCCGAACCCGGCGCGAACGTCAGCGTCCCGTCTACCTCCAGGCCAATCTCCGAGGTGGCCAGGTCCAGCGAGTTCACCGTCCTGTTCGTGCCGGCGGCGATCGTGACGGCGTAGTAGCCTTCGGCGCTGGCCGGCGCCGCGTCGATGATGACGTCCGCCGCCGGGCCGTTCGGAGCCGCCCCCGCCAGCCAATTGCCGGCAGCGTCCCAGTTGCCGGAGACGCCCTTGTTCCATTTATAAGCAGCCATGCGTGTGCTGACCTTGAAAACGCACCGTTCGGTGCGGAAACGCCCCATCTATGCTGGTCAAGTCGAATGACCGGTTTCGCCCGGCTTCGGCGCTGGTCAACCGGCCTCTGGCCAACCCAGATGGCAACATTCCTGTTACGTGATGAATATAGAATTATGTTGGGATTCCGATTCAGTCATGGGCCGTGATACCTGAACTCTTTGATCCCCATCGCATGCCGGGCGTGGAGCGCAGCTTTGCAGGCCCTCGTCAGGGGAGCGGGAAAGAACGAGGCGCACCGGCCGCATCAGCCCTTGGATGCGCGTCCCTCGTACATGAACGTGAACGGCCTCGGCCCGGCCATGTAGCCTGCATGCAGGTCGGGAAGCCCGAAGCCGGCGTGCCTGATCAGCGCCTCGATCGGCCGGTTGAGATGGCATCCGCCGGCGATGGGCTTCCACAACGGCGTCAACCGGTCTTGCCAACGGGCCACGCCGGCATCCGGGGCGCTCCCGTGCTCCACGAACAGCAGGCGGCCCGCCGGCTTCAAGACGCGGCGGATCTCCGCCAGGGCGGCGCCGGCATCGCGGACCGAGCACAGCGTCCAGGTGGTCAGCACGGTGTCGAAGCTCGCGTCCTCCAGCGGAATGGCCTCGGCAGAGCCTTCGAGCAGCCTCACCCGCACTCCGCTTCCGGCCGCCTGCCCGCCGGCCATCCGGAGCAGCGGCGCGGACGGATCAAGCCCGACCATCTCCGTGACCCCGGGGCCGTAGAACGGCAGGTTCAGGCCGGAGCCGATCCCGATCTCAAGCACCCGGCCTTCCGCGGCCGGCACAAGGCGCCGCCGGTATGCCTGCAGATCCTTGTTCCGCATCGCAAGGTTCAAAAGGCGCGGCAACACGCGGTCGTTGTAGAAGCTCATCTGCTCATCATTCCGATGGAGGCGGGGCCGGCTTGCCTTCACGCCCCGGCCGCCGACCAACGAGGCGCGGGGCTGTTGCGGAAGTGTGGCGCGAATGCCAAGGTCGTCGCGACACCATTCGCGACAGGTCCTCCCGCCCATGCTGCCCGGTCACGCGCGCGTCAGCACCGACGAACAGCTTGCGCCGCAACGTGCCGCGTTGCGCGCGGCAGGCGGTCGGCGGCTTCGCACATAAAGCGCCGGGGCCCCACGTGACCGCTCCGAGTTGGCACGGTTCCGGAACGGCACCATGATCCTGCCCGCCCGCCTTTTCCTGCTGGCGGGGCTTGCTCCCTTGGCCTGGCTGGCAGCCGGGGCGGGCCGGAAGCGGCGGGGCGGTTCCAGGCCAGGCCACTCGTCGAAGCGGATGCGCGAGGTCGGCGCTTTTGCCCGCATGGCGGCGACGCTCGCCGCGCGCGAAGGCGAGCGCAAAGAGGCCGAGCACGCCCGGCGGGCGGGAGAAGCGCGGCTGGCGCGCCTGCTCGCCCTCACGCCAGCCGGCGTGGTCGAGTTGGACGCCGAGGGCCGCGTCACCTACGCCAACGCCGCGGCCGAGCGGCTCCTCGGCGCCGGAGCCGGGGAGCTGGTGGGCCGGCATTACGCCGAGCCGTCCTGGCAAGCGGCGGCGCAAGACGGCACGCCCATCCCAAGCGACCGCCTGCCCGTCGCCTGGGCCTTGCGGGGCGAGGCGGTGAAGGACTACGAGCACGCCGCCACCGCCCTGGACGGGCGGCGCGTGGTGCTGCTGGTGGACATAGTGCCCGTGCGCGGGGAGGGCGGCCAGACCGAGGGGGCGCTCGCGGCCTTCCAGGACATCACCGCCCGGCAGGCGGCGGCGCAGGCCCTGCACGAAAGCGAGCTGCGCTTCCGCAGCTTCGCCGACAACCTGAAGGACGTGCTTTGGATCGTGGACGCTGGGGCGCGGCGGCTGGAATACCTCAGCCCGTCCTTTGAGCAGGTTTGGGGCGAGCCGCGCGGGCGGATCATGCAAAACCTCGACCATTGGTCCGCAACCGTTCACCCCGACGACCGCGCCCGCGCCCAGGAAAGCCTGCCGCGGGTGCTTGCGGGCGAGCCGCACGGCATCGAGTACAGGATCACCCAGCCCGGCGGCGCCGTGCGCTGGATGCGCGACACCGGTTTCCCCATTCCCGACGCAAACGGGCGCATCCGGCGCATCGGCGGCATCACCCAGGACGTGACGGAGCAGAAGGCGGCCGAGGACCGGCTTGCCGCCAGCGAGGCGCGGTTCCGCCACATGGCCGACAGCGCCCCGGCGCTGATCTGGATGACCGACGCGGTTGGCCACGTGACCTTCGCCAACATGCACTTCGACCACGTGTTCGGCCGGCCGGCGGCCGCCATGCTGGGCGATGCCTGGGTGACGCTTGTGCTGCCGCAGGATCTCGGGCCGTTTCGCAGGGCGTTCGTGGACGCGCTTGGTGCCCGGCGCCCGTTCCGGGTCGAAACGCGGGTGCGCGACAAGGACGGCCAAGTGCGGTGGATGCGCTGCGACGGCGTGCCGCGCCTTGACGACGCGGGCGCATTCCTCGGCTACACCGGATGCGCCTTGGACATCACGGCGATACGGCTCGCCGCGGACGTGCTGGAAGCCCGCGTGGCCGAGCGCACCGCGGCGCTGACCCAGGCGGTTGACGCCCTGCACGCCGAGGCGCTGGAACGCGAGCAAACCGAGGCGGCGCTGCGGCAAAGCCAGAAGATGGAGGCCGTGGGCCAGCTCACCGGCGGCCTCGCGCATGATTTCAACAACATGCTGCAGGCGATCGGCGGCAGCCTGGAACTCATGCGCCGGCGCATCGGGCAGGGGCGGACGGACGAGGCCGGGCAGTTCGTCGACGCCGCGCGCCAAACGGTGCAGCGCGCGGCGGCGCTGACGCACCGGCTGCTCGCCTTTGCCCGGCGGCAGGCGCTGCAGCCGCGCGCCGTCGAGCCGAACGACCTCATCACGGGCATCGCGGACCTGATCCGTCGGACAACGGGGCCGGGCATCACGGTTGAGCTGTGCATGGGCGGCGGGATCTGGACGGTGCTGTGCGACCCGAACCAGTTGGAGAACGTGCTGCTCAACCTCGCCATCAACGCCCGCGACGCCATGCCGGGGGGCGGGACGCTCACCATCGGCACAAAGGACGTGAGCCTGTCGGACGCGGACGTTGCCAGCCACGAGGAGGCAAGGCCCGGCGATTACGTGGAAATCTCCGTCGCCGACACCGGCACGGGCATGGACAAAGACACCCGGGCGCGCGCCTTCGAGCCCTTCTTCACCACCAAGCCGATCGGGCAAGGGACGGGGCTGGGCCTGTCGCAGCTTTACGGTTTCGTGCGGCAGTCGGACGGGATCGTGCGCCTCGACAGCGCGCCGGGCCAGGGCACGACCATCCGGCTTTACCTGCCCCGCCACCAGCCGGCGCGGAGCCGCGAAGAAAGCCCGGCGCCGGAGGCCGGTCCGCAAAAGGCCGGCGCGGGGGAGACGGTGCTGTTGGTAGAGGACCAGGACGGCGTGCGCGCCGTGGCAGCCGAGCATCTCCGCGAGTTCGGCTACACGGTGCTGGACGTTGCGGACGGGGCTGCGGCGTTGCGCCTGCTTCGTCCCGGCGCGCGCGTGGACGTGCTGGTGACCGATGTCGGCCTGCCCGGCGGGATGAACGGCCGGCAGATGGCCGACGCCGCGCGCGAGCGCAGGCCGGGCTTGCCGGTGCTGTTCATCACGGGCTACGCGGATGGCGTGCTGGATTGCCAGCTTGCGCCGGGCATGGAGATGATCGGCAAGCCCTTCGCGCTGGACGCCCTTTCCGCGCGCGTGCGGGCCATGCTGGAAATCGCGCCCGTCCATTGATCTCCGTCGCCGCCGGGTCCTGGCTTCCCGGCTTGATCCCGTCAAGCCCGGCCCGCTGCCGCCAGCGCCTTGAGTGGCTGCGTCGTGTCTGCCAGACGCGCCGGCTCCACGACCAGGGCGCCGGCCACCAGCGCCTTGCCTTGCACGTAATCGCGCGTGGCGTTCACGCAGTCCAGCGCGACCACGGCGGAGCGGCGCAGGTAGATCACCGAGAAGCTGCGCGCCGCCGGCTCGCCCCGGACCACGACGGCATCGTGGCCAGCGGACAGGCCGACCGTTTGCAGCCGCAGGTCATACTGGTTGGACCAGAACCAGGGCACCGCATCGTAGGGCGCGGGCGCGCCGGTGATGGCCCGGGCGGCGACAAACGCTTGGTCCACCGCATTCTGCACCGACTCAACCCGGACGCTGCCGCCGTCCGCGAACCGGTTCCGGTGCGCCGCGCAATCGCCGACGGCATAGATGTCTGGCAGGCTGGTGCGACAGCAGGCGTCCACCTCCACCCCGTTTCCGCCCGCGGCGCCGGCGTCAAGCAGCGGCTGCACCGCGGGGACAATGCCGATGCCGGCCACGACCATGTCGGCCGGCAGCACCGTACCGTCGCCGAGCCGGACGCCACCGGCCCGGCCGTCCCGTTCCTCAATGCGGCTGACAACCGTGTTGAGCATGACCTGGACGCCGCGGGCGCGGTGCTCGGCCTCGTAGAAGCGCGACACCGGCTCGCCCGCGACGCGGGCCAGCACGCGGTCCTGCATCTCGATCACCGTGACCGCCTTGCCCATTTCCGTCAGCACGGACGCGGCTTCCAGGCCGATGTAGCCGCCGCCGACCACCGCCACCCGGGCCGCCGTCGCCAGTTCCTCGCGCATGAGGTCCACGTCGGCGCGCGTGCGGACGGTGTGGACGCCGGCCAGGTGGCTGCCGGCGCAGGGCAGGCGCCGCGGCACCCCGCCCGCGCACCACGCCAACACGCCGTAGCCGAGCGCCGCGCCATCGCCGGTCCGCACCTCATGCGCGGTAGGGTCGACGCTGACAACGCGCCGACCGCGCAGCACCGCGATGTCCTTGAGCGCCCAGTACTCCGGCTCTTTCAGCAGCAGAGCCTCGAACGGCTTGGCGCCGGCCAGGTAGTCCTTGGACAACGGCGGCCGTTCATAGGGCCAATCCGGCTCGTCGCCGAGCAGGGCGACCGTGCCCCTGAACCCCAATTGGCGCAGCGACATCGCGAGGTGGGCGCCGGCATGGCCCGCGCCCACGACCAGCACGTCGAAACGCGCCGCGCCGGGCTGGCCGGGCAAACGGATCAGCCCTCCTTGGCAACCGTCACGCGCAGCCCGTCCAAGGCTGGGCCGAACGGGATCTGGCAGGACAAGCGCGAGGTGGGGGTGCGCTCGTTGGAGCTGTCCAGCAGGTCATCCTCGTCCTCGTTCGCCGGGCCGACCCGTGCGAAGTCGTCGGGGTGGACATGGACGTGGCAGGTCGCGCAGGCGCAACTGCCGCCGCACAGCGCCTGCAGGTCGTCGAAGCCGGCCTTGCGTATGATCTCCATGACCGACAGCCCGGCGGTCCCCTCGACGGTTTTGGTGTCGCCGCGCGTGCTGGTGATGGTCAAAGACGCCAAGGGATGTCCTCACGGTGATGCAAGCGCGAACAGCCGACCTGCGCTGCGGTAAAGGCCGCGAATGGCGAGAAGTTCCGGCCCGCCCGCCTGCGGCTCAGCCGCCCCGACCATGGGAAACTTTGCGCGCGTTGCCCTCCGCCCGCGCGGCTATCCAGAACGCGGCTTGCCCGACCACGCCCGCCCCTGCCAGGACGGATGCCGCCGCGAGCGCCGGGTCGTGACCCAGCCCGGCCAGCGTGATGCACAGCGCCCCGATCGCCATCTGGGCCGACCCGTATAAGCCCGCTGCCGACCCGATCACCTTGGGGTTCACGCCCACCGCCTTGGTCAAGGCCATGGGGCTTGCCAGCCCGACGCCCACCGTGAACACGAACATCGGCCCGAGGAGGAGCGGCACGCTGAGCGCGCCGCCTCCCACGATGCCCAGCAAAACGAACGCTGCAAGCACGGCGGCGCCGCTGGCCCAGGCCAGCAGCCGCTCGATGGGGAAGCGCGCGACCAGCCGGCTGGCCAGGATGCTGCCCAGCGAAACCCCGGCGACCAGCAGCGCCAGGTAAACCCCGACCTCGTGGGGCGACCGGTGCAGCTCGTCCACGAACACGAAGGGGGCAACCGCGAAAAAGGCGTACATGGCGGTGGTGGAGCAGCCACCCCCGACCGCGTAGCCCAGGAAAACCGGCGAACGCAGCAGCCGCCCGTATTCACGCGCCAACGACGCCGCGCTGATGCCGGCCCGGCGCTGCCCGGTTTCCGGCAGCCGGCGCAGCGTCAGCCAGATGTTGGCGGCTCCCAGCGCGCACAGCGCGACGAAGATGGAGCGCCACCCGTATGTCTCGGACAACGCACCCCCGATGAGCGGCGCGAGGCCCGGCCCCAGCGTCACCATCAGGTTCAGCAGCGCGAGCCGCCGAGCCGCATCCTGGGGGGCCGCCGTGTCGCGTACCATGGCGCGGCCCAGCGCCAGCCCGGCGCACCCGCCCAAAGCCTGCACCAGCCGGGCCGCAAGCAGCATGCGGACCCCCGGCGCGACGGCGGCCGCCAGCCCGGCCGCGGTGTAAAGCGCAAGACCTGCGACCAGCAGCGGCCGACGTCCGTAACGGTCCGACAGCGGCCCGTAGGCGAGCTGTCCCACTGCCAACCCAAGAATGTAAAGGCTGACGGTGCCCTGCATCGCGCCGGCGCTGGCGCCCAGCTCGCGCGCCGCCCGCGGCAGGGCGGGCACGAACATATGCATCGCAAGCGTGCCGCTGAGCGTGATCAGCGCCAGCAGCCAAAGCGGCGGCACCCGCCCCGCTGCGCCGCCCGGCGGCACCATGCTTCCTTTGGCCTCATCGAGATCTCTCGGCATCCTTGTCTCCTGACCCGCCGACGGCATGCGCGGTCCTGGGCCGTGTTGCACAGGCTCGGGACCGTGGGCGCAAGGCGTTTATCGTGAGATTTCGCCAAGATCGGCGACGGCAACCGTCCAGGCGTGGTGATATCAAGTTGTGCGCGGCGGCCCGCGGTTGATGCGCCGCGGGAGACCGTCATCACGGAAGGAGGAAACGCCGATGGCCCTCGAACTGCGGCCGAATTGCGAGTTCTGCGACAAGGATTTGCCGCCCAACGCGACGGATGCGCGCATCTGCACGTTTGAATGCACCTTCTGCTCGGATTGCGTCGAGCAGCGCCTACGCAACGTGTGCCCCAACTGCGGCGGCGGGTTCGCGCCGCGCCCGATCCGGCCCGCGACCGAGTGGCGTCCCGGGCTTTCGGTCGCGAAGCGGCCCCCTTCGGAAAAGCGCGTTCGCCTGAGCTACAGCCTGGATGACGTCCAACGGCTTTCGGCGCGCGTTGCCAGCATAGTGCCCGAGCTTCGGTAGCGATCCGAGCCGCCATCCCTGAGATGGTGCCCGTTCATTGGACGTGTCATGCGGAGGATAGGAGATGGGCGTATTGACGGGGCGGCGTGCCATTGTCACCGGGGCGGGCAGCGGCATCGGCCGCGCGAGCGCCTTGCTGTTCGCGTCCGAGGGCGCGGCGGTGCTGGCGGTGGACCGCGACGAACAAGCAGTTGGGGAAACGCGGGCGCAGGTCGTGGCTGCGGGAGGACGTGCCGAGGCCATGGCCGCCGACGTGGGCGAGGAAGCGCAGGCGGCGGCCTACGTGCAGCGCGCGGTAGACGCCTTCGGGGGCCTCGATGTTGTCCATGCCAATGCGGGGGTGTCCGGCGGCCTCACCCCGCTGCTGGAGGCCACGGCCGAGCTTTGGGCCGAGGTGCTGCGGGTCAACCTGATCGGCGCCTTCCTCGCCATTCGGCACGCGGCGCCGCACATGGCGGCGCAGGGCCGCGGGGCCATCGTGTGCACCGCCTCAGTGGCCGGGCTGCGGGCCAACGCCGCCGGCGCGGCCTACAGCGCCAGCAAGGCGGGGGTGATCAGCCTGGTGCAGACCGCGGCGGCGGCGCTGGCCGGCACGGGGGTGCGGGTGAACGCAGTGTGCCCCGGGCTGATCGAGACCGGCATGACCCGGCCGTTGTTCGACGCGGCGCGGGCGCGCGGCTCCGAAGGGCGGATCGGCCAGCTCAACCCTTCGGGGCGGCATGGGATGCCGAACGAGATCGCGGCGGCGGCGCTGTTCCTCGCCAGCGACGCCGCGTCCTACGTGAACGGGCAGGCACTGGCGGTGGATGGCGGGCTGTCGGCGATGCTGCCCTTCTCGCGGGCGCCGCACCGGTAGGGCGCGCGTGCTCGGCTGGTTGACAGGACGGCCGATCCACCGCTGAGTTGCCGCAACCTCGGCAGAGGAAAAGCTGGACGCAAAGCGGGCGGCAGGGCGCGGCCCGCGCCAGGGAGGGAAGGGAGGCCATGGACGCGCCAACTGCCGCAGACGCCCCTGTTTTGTCCGCGCCGCTCGCCGGGGTCCGGGTTCTTGAGCTTGGCCACTACGTCGCGGCCCCCTTCGCCACCCGCCTGCTGGCCGACCTCGGCGCCGAGGTGATCAAGGTGGAGCCGCCCGGCGGCGACCCAGTGCGGCAATGGGGCGCGCGCTTCAAAGGCTCCGCGCCCTGGTGGAGCGTCCACGCCCGCAACAAGCGCTGCATCAGCCTCGATCTCAAGAAGCCGGACGGGCGCGCGGTCGTGCTTGACCTCCTGCGCCGCTGCGACGCGCTGGTGGAGAACTTCCGCCCCGGCCAGCTCGCCCGCATGGGCCTGGGCGACGGGGAGCTGCGCGCGGCGCGGCCGGACCTGGTGATCGCCCGCATTTCCGGCTACGGCCAGGACGGGCCGGACCGCGACAAGGCGGCGTTCGGCGTGATCGGCGAGGCGATCGGCGGGCTGCGCCACCTGACGGACCACGCGCCCGGCACCAGCGACCTGCCGCCGGTGCGGGTGGGCGTCAGCATCGGCGATTCGATTGCCGGCATTTACGCCGCACTCGGCGTGGTGTCCGCCCTGTTGCGGCGGGAACGGACGGGCCGGGGCGGGGAAGTGGACGTGGCGCTGACGGAATCGGTGTTCAGCCTGCTGGAAGGCGCGCTGCCGGAGTACAGCACGCTCGGCACCGTGCGCCAGCCCGCCGGGGGCGGCATTGCCACGGCGGCGCCGTCCGACGCTTACCGCTCGCGCGACGGCATCTGGGTGCTGATCGCCGCCAACTCCGACCCGCTGTTCCGCAAGCTCGCGGCGCTCATGGGGCGGCCCGAGCTGGCGACGGACGAGCGCTTCGCCGGCAACCAGGCCCGCGTGGCGAACGTCGGGGAGCTGAACCGGCTGATCGGCGCCTGGACTGGCGGCATGGATGCGGCGGCGCTCAACGCGGCGCTGGACGCGGCCGACATCCCGCACACCAAGGTGTTCACGGTGGCGGACATCGCCGCCGATCCGCAGTTCCGTGCCCGCGGCATGGTGCAGGACGTGGCGGACCCAATGCTCGGCCCGGTGCTGCACCCGGGCGTGGTGCCGCGCATGGACGGCGTGGCCCCGGTTCCGCGCACGACCGGCCCGGCAGTCGGCGCCGACAACGACGCGGTGTTGCGGGACCTGTTGGGCTACGCGCCGGACCGGGTGGCGGCGCTGCGCGACAGAGGGGTGCTGTGAAGGCCACGCTGATCGAGGTTGCCCCGCGCGACGGGTTCCAGCCCATCGGGCCGTTCATCCCGACAGACGAGAAGGTGGCCTTCGTGGAAGCGGCCCATGCCGCTGGGCTGCGCCGGATCGAGATCGGGTCCTTCGTCAACCCGGCCGCGGTGCCCCAGCTTCGCGACACGGCGGAGGTGCTGGCACGGACCCGCGGCCTGCCGGGGCTGGACCCGCAGGTGCTGGTGCCCAACGCCCGCGGCGTTGCCCTGGCCTTGGCCGCCGGGGCGCAGCACTTGGTTTATGTCATCTCGGCATCCGACGCGCACAACCGCTCCAACGTGCGGCGCGACACGGACACCTCCATCCGCGAGTATGGGGAGGTGGTGCGGGACCTGCCGGCGGAAACCCGGCTGCGGCTCAACCTCGCCACCGCCTTTGATTGCCCCTTCGACGGGCGCATGGACGAGGCGTTCGTGCTCGACCGGCTCGGCCGCATGCTGGACCACCGCGCCGATGTGGAGGTCGGGCTGTGCGACACCACCGGGCGCGCGGATCCGGACCATGTGGCCAGCCTGGCCGGGGCTTGCCTGCGCCGGTGGGGCGGGGGAACGCGCTTCGTGTTCCACGGCCACGACACGTATGGGCTGGGCCTTGCCAACATCGCCGCCGCTTGGCGCGCGGGCGTCACCGGGTTCGACACGGCGTTCGCGGGCCTGGGTGGCTGTCCCTTCGCGCCGGGCGCCACGGGCAACACCGCCACGGAGGACGCGGCGTGGATGTTCCGCCGCATGGGCGTGGACACGGGGATCGACCTCCACGCGCTGGTGGCGGTTGCGGTCCGCGCGGCGGCCCTGCCGGGCGCGTCCCCCGGCGGCCGGGTGCGCGCGGCGATGGCGGGGGCGCTCGCTTCCGGCTGAACGTGGGCCGCGCTGCGCGTCTGGATCGTTGCCAATTCGTGGCCGCAGCATGGGAACAGAACAACCGAGGAAACAGCCGATGAAGCGCTTGCTCCGTTTCTGCCTTTCCACCCTGATCGCGCTGGCCGGCGCGGGCTGGCTGCGCGGGGCGCCCGCCGCGGCGCAAACGGTCCCGCTGCGCCTGGGCATCGCGTCCGACCTGACGGGCCGTACGCCGGGCTGGGCGGGAAAGGCTCGCTGCTGGGCGCGCAGATGGCGGTCGAGGACTTCGGCGGCACCGTGCTCGGCCGCCCGGTCGAGGTGCTGCAGATCGACACGCAGAACAAGCCGGATGTCGGCACGTCCCTGGTTAAGGAATGGTTCGACCGGCAGGACGTGCGGGCCGTGCTCGACGGCTCTGCCAGTTCCGTGGGGCTTGCGATCTCGACGCTGGCCAAGCAGAGCGGGCGCATGTTCCTGTCCACCGGCAGCTTCACCTCTGAGCTGGTCGGCGCTTCCTGCTCCCCATCCACCATCCAGTTCATCCCGAACACCCGCGGCCTGGCCGTGGCCGGGCTGCAGGAGGCCATGGCCGAAGGCATGGGGACCTGGTTCTTCCTGACCCCGGACTATGCGTTCGGCACCGCCATGCAGCGGGACGCGACCGGCTACATCGAGGCGAACGGCGGCAAGGTGCTGGGCGCGGCGCTGCATCCGCTGGGGCAGTCCGACCTGTCGGCCTACCTGCTGCGCGCTCAGTCCAGCGGGGCCAAGGCGATCGCGATCGCCAGCGCCGGCGGCGACCTGGTGAACGCGGTCAAGCAAGTGTCCGAGTTCGGCCTGGCCGGCGGCCCGATCCGCATCTACGGCATGCTGGTCAACTTCTCCGATTTGGAAGCGCTGGGCGAGCAGGGGCAGGGGCTGCGCTTCGCCACCGCCACGTACTGGGCGATGAACGACAAGACCCGCGCCTGGTCCGAACGCTTCATGGCTCGCCACGGTGGGCATCAGCCGACCATGGTGCATGCCATGACCTACAGCGCCGTGACCCACTACCTCAAGGCGGTGAAGGCGGCCGGGACGGACAGCACCGATGCCGTGCTGGACGCGATGCGGGCCGCGCCGGTGAACGACATCTGGGTGGAGAACGCGCCCATCCGCGGGGACGGCCGGGTCATGAACGACCTGTACATCGCCCGCGTGCGCAAGCCCGGCGAAGCCCGGGACAAGCGCGACACGGTGGAAGTCGGCGCCCGGATGCCGGCCGCCAAGCTGTACAACGGCCCGAGCGCCTGCCCGCTGCTGCGCGCAGCCGGCTGAAAGCGGAACGTCCAGCCCGCCCGCTCGACCGGGCGGGCCGGGATCATTACCCCGGATTCACTGCAAGGTGAACGGGTTGGCGACGGGCGGGCCGGAGTTGATGAACACGCTCTTGGCTTCGAGATATTCGTAGATCGCGTCCACGCCGTTCTCGCGGCCGAGGCCGGACTCCTTCATGCCGCCGAACGGGGCGAGGTAGCTGACCACGCGGTAGGCGTTCACCCAAACCGTGCCGGCGCGCAGCCGCTTCGGCATGGACATCGCGCGGGCGAGCGACCGCGTCCAGATGCCGGCGGCCAGGCCGAACTCAGCGTCGTTCGCAATCGCCACCGCCTCCTCGTCCGTGTCGAAGGTGAGGATCGACAGTATGGGGCCGAACACCTCCTCCCGCGCGATCCGCATGGCGTTGGTCATGCCGGTGAAGATGGTCGGCTCGACGAACCAGCCGGAGCCGCACTCGGCACGGCTCGCCCGCTCGCCGCCGAGCACGCATCGCGCGCCTTCGGCCTTGGCGATGCCGATGTAGTCCAGCGCGCGCGCCAATTGCGGCTCGGTGGCGACCGGGCCGATCTCGGTGTCCGCGGCGTTGGGGTCGCCCATGCGGGCCTGGCCGACGCGCATCACTAGGCGTTCCACCAGCGCGTCGTGGATGGAGGAATGTACCAGAACCCGCGACCCGGCCATGCAGGTTTGACCGCTGGCGGCGAAGATGCCGGCGATGACCCCATTGGCCGCGGCGTCCAGGTCCGCGTCCTCGAACACGATGTTCGGCGACTTGCCGCCTAGTTCCAGCGACACCCGCTTGAAGTTGCGCGCCGCCGCTTCCGAGATCTTGCGCCCGCCCGCGTTGCCGCCCGTGAAGGCGATGCGCGACACGAGGGGATGCTCCACCAGCGCCGCGCCCGCGTCGTGGCCGAAGCCTGTGACCACGTTCACGACGCCCCTGGGAAAGCCGACCCGCTCGAACAGCTCGGCGAGACCGAGCATGGAAGCGGAAGCGAACTCGGACGGCTTCACCACCACCGTGTTGCCCGCGGCCAGCGCCGGGGCGAGCTTCCACACCGTCAGCGGCAGCGGCGAGTTCCAGGGCGTGATGGCGCCGACCACGCCGAGCGGCCCATAGCTCACGTAATGAAACATGTTTTTCTTGTCGATCGGCGTGACCCGGCCCTCCACCTTGTCGGCCAGACCGCCGTAGTATTGGAACCAGCGCGGCAAGTAGCGCATCTGCCCCAGCATCTCGACGCGCAGCTTGCCGTTGTCACGGACTTCCAGGTCCGCAAGCCGCTCGGCGTCGGCCGCGATGGCGTCGGCCAGCCGGTAAAGCAGCAGCCCGCGGTCGCTGGCGGTCATGCTTGGCCCAAGCGCCATCGCTGAACGCGGCATGGGCCGCCTGCACCGCGCGGTCCACGTCGCGGGCGTCGGCCTGCGGCAGCCGCGCCCAGGCCTGCCCCGTGAACGGGTTCTTGGTTTCAAACGTTTGGCGGGACTCGGCGTCGCACCATGCGCCGTCGACGAACATGCGGAACCGCTCCAAGGGCGGGGCGGAGGCGGCGTCCCGCGCCGGGGTCGCAAGGGCGGCGTCGGTGGTCGGCATGGCTTCCCCTTTCTTCGCGTCAGATCGACGTGACGCCGAGCTGCCGTAACATTCCGAGGTTGTCGAACAAGGCCCAATGCTCCGACAGCTTGCCGTCGCGGAGGTGGAACAGGTCCATCACGCCCACTTCAATCGGCTTGTCGGTCGGCGCGATGCCCGCAAGCTCGCCGCGGTGGGTGCCACGTATCCACAGCCGTACCGCCACCTTGCCACCCTCCGCCACCACGTCGTCCAGGTCGAGCCGCATGTCGGGGATCGCGGGCAGCAGGAAATCGGCGAGGCGTTCCACCCCTTCCGGCCCGACGACCTCGAACGGCAGGCCGGGGTCGTGGCGCCGGAAGCCCGGCTCGATGTGTTCCTTGAACCAGGCCACGTCCTTGGCCAGGAACGCCTTGAAGTAGTCCCGGACGGTTTGCTTGTCGGCTTCTGACGACATTCGTTTCTCCCCTTCTTCACTCCCGTGAGGCGGCCTGCACGTCGAAGCCCACCCGCGGGAAATGGATGTGCACGGCGCCCACGCGGTCGTTGCGGTGCATGATGACGGCCTCCTGCGCGTCTGCAGCCACCAGGGCGCCCCGGATCGGGTCCCGCCCACGGTCATCGGCCCGCACCACCACCTCCTGCCCGGCGCGCAGGCCGGACGGGTCGCCGTCCGCGGGAAGGCCGGGGTTTCGCGGCTCGGACGCCCGCGCGATGTCGAGCGCCTCGGCGGACGGCATCTCCCGGCGCGTGCCGTGGCCCAGGGCGGCGACGCGCTCCATCCAGGCGAGCAAAGCTGGCTCAAGGGCCAGCATCGCCTCGCCTTCGGCGCCGCCGTTCTTCCTGGTGAACCAGAGCATGTGAAACGCGGAAAGGTCCGCGGCCGAGGGCGCGTCGCCCAGCAGGAATGGGCGTCCGCCACGGAGCATCAGGCCGAGCCAGGCCACGCTCGCGTGCACGCGCTGGAGATTGAGCGACCGGTCCCGCAAGGAGACCTCCTTGCTGAAATCGTGGTTCATGAAGGACTTGCGCTCCTCGATGAACTCGCGCGGCAACTGGTCGCCGATGATGCTGGTCGCGAGCGACGCGGCTGGCACGAAGATCGTCCGTTCGATCCAATAGCTCACCGCGTGGGCCACGCCCTCCGTCCCGCCCGGGTAAAGGCTCGGCTCCGGGCGCAGCCGCTCGACCTCGCGCAGGATCAGCAGGGTGTCGCAGTAGATGTCGGCGCCCACCTGCATCACCGGCGCGCGGCGGTAGCCGCCGGTCAGCGGCATGAGGTCCGGCTTGGGCATGGCGACCGGCACGTCCACCGCGTGCCATTCCATCCCTTTCAAGCCAAAGGCCAGGCGCACCTTTTCGCTGAACGGCGAAAAGTCGTAATGGTGCAGGATGACAGGCTGCGGCATGGCGTCCTCCCTTCAGGCCAAGCAGTTGTCGAAAATTCGCTCGGCCTGCGCCACCGTCATCGTGCGGGCGGCGGGGCTGGCGATCACCGTGCGGTCGCCCGCCGCGGCCGGGCCGCCCGCGACCGCCTCCGAGAAGCCGGCGTAAAGGCCCGGCACGGCGCGCTCCGCCATCTCGCGCACGCGCTGACGGGGAAGCTGGTCGGGCGTGAAACGGTCGGCGAAGCCGATGTCGGCATAAAGCTGGCGCAGGGCGGCGGCGCAGGCGGCGATGGTCTCGGCGCGCGACAGCCCGGCCGCGTCCACCTCCAGCGCCTCGGCGAGTGGGCGCACCTTGTCCGGCAGGACCGACAGGTTGAACGCCGTCACGTCCGGCAGCAACACGCCGACGCCGACCGGGTGCGGCAGGTCGAGATGGCCCTCAAGCGGCAGCGAAAGCGCATGGGCGTGGCCGAGCCGGGCGTTGCCGCAGGCGACATTCGCCATGCATGACGCCACAAGGTTCTCTTCCCGGGCGCGCCCGTCTTTCGAGTTTATGGAGGCCCGCATGGACCGGAACTGCAGGCGCACGGCGGCCAGCGCCACGGCATCGGTCAGCGGGGAGGCGATGCCGCTCAGGTAAGCCTCGACCCCATGGGTGAGCGCGTCCACGGCGGGGGGGACCGCGACGTGCATGGGCAGGGAGCCGAGCGTCGCCGGGTCAAGGATCGCGGCGTCGGGGAAGCTGAGCGGGCCGCCGCCGAGCAGCTTCAGGTGGCGCTCCTCGTCCTTCACGATGGTCCACTGCGACACCTCCGAGCCTGACCCGGCCGTGGTGGGGACCATGATCATCGGCAGGGCCTTGATGTCGAACCGGCCGACCCCCGTGCAGTCCCGCATGGGCTTGTTGTTGGTCGCCACGATGGCAACGCCCTTGCCGGTGCACATCACCGATCCGCCGCCGATGCACACCACGCCGTCCACCCCTTCGCGGCGGACGCGCTCGCCTTGCTCGTCAATGTGGGAGCACCGGGCGTCGATGCCGCAGCCGTCGAACCGCGCCACCGCGATCCCCGCCTCCGCCAGCGCCGCCAGCGCGTCGGCGTGGAAGGGCTGCGCTGATATCACCGGGTCGGACACGACCAGGGCCTTGGTCATGCCGAGTTGCCGGGCCAAGTCGCCGACCGTGGCGAGCGAGCCGGCGCCGGCCACGATGCGCGTCGGCATGTAGAAGGTCGTGACCATGATCCTCCCCCAAACAAGCGGCCATTCGGCCTTGAACTCCGTCTACGTGGCCTGGCGACCGTTCGCGGCCTGGGCAGCGCCCGATCCCGGTCCCCGGGGACGGGCTGCCGCCGCCAGTTTTCCGTATCGGCCGCCGCCGCGCAACTCGCCGCCATCGGAAGGGACGGCTGGATCACGGCGCGGCCGCACCTGAAGGTGCTGTTCATTACGGGCCATGCGGAGAACGCGGCGGTCGGGGACGCGCGCCTCGCCCTCAGCATGGCGGTACTCACCAAGCCGTTTCCGATCGAGGCCATGGCCACGCGCATCCGCGAGATGATCACGGCGCCGGGGTGGCGCCGTGCCCGCTGAAGATGACGGCTGAGCGGTCGAGTTCACGGAGGCTGCGGCGGCCCGCGAGGCCGAGCGTGAGGTCGAGTTCGGCCGCAAGGTTGGCGATCACGTCCCCCACGCCCCGCTCGCCCGTCAGCGCTAGGCCGTAAACATAGGGCCGGCCGATCAGCACCGCCTTGGCCCCGAGGCAAAGCGCCTTGAAAATGTCGGCGCCGGTCCGCACGCCGCTGTCAAACAGCACCGGGATGCGCCCGGCAACGGCGCTCGCCACGCCGGGCAACGCATCGAGGGCGGCAACGGCGCCGTCCACCTGCCGCCCGCCGTGGTTGGAGACGATCACCCCATCCACGCCGGCCTCCACGGCGCGGGCCGCGTCGTCGGGGTGGACGATGCCCTTCAGCAGGATGGGCAGCCGCGTGCGCTCGCGCAGGAAGGGCAGGTCCTCCCAGGTGAGGTCCGGGCGCGAATAGATGGCGAGGAAGCGGCGCACGGCGGCAAGCGCCTCGCCCGATGACACGGCGCGGGCCGGCCCGCCCGGAAAGGAGCGGAGCAGTTCAACTACGGATTTCAGTGCGCCGGGGCCGGGCCGGGGCGGCGTCGGCAGCGCGCCGCCTTCCACCGGCAGGTGCGGGAACACCGGGTCGGAGGTGTAGTTGGCGATGCCACGCCCCCGCAGGAACGGCAGGTAGCCGCGGTCGAGGTCCCGCACCCGCCAGCCGAGCAGGGTGGTGTCGACCGTGACCACGATAGCCTCGTAGCCGGCTTTCTCGGCTCGCTCGACGAAGCTTGCGGTCAGCTCGTTCCGCGACGACCAGTAAAGCTGGAACCAGCGCGGCCCGTTTCCGATGGCCGCCGCGATCTGCTCCATCGGGCGCGAGGCCTGGCTTGACGCGACGAACGGGATGCCGGCGGCCGAGGCCGCGCGCGCCGCCGGGAGGTCAGCCTCCCGGTGCGCCATTTCCAGCACTCCGATCGGTCCGAGCAGGATCGGCAGCGGCAGGGTGCGTCCGAACAGCTCAAGCGTGAGGTCCCGGGTCGCCACGTTGCGCAGGGCACGCTGCACGATGCGGCAACGGTCGAACGCGGCCCGATTGGCCGCCAACGTGCGTTCAAGCCCCGCGCCGCCCGCGAAGTAGGCGGCGGCGTCGCGGCCGAGTTTTCGCAATGCGGCGGCTTCCAGGCGGTCCGGCGAAACTGGGACGGGCAGGGAACGCCCGGCGAACCCGGCGATGTAGATGGTTTCCTGACGCTTGCGGCCGATGCTTGCGGGAATGCTGTCTCCCCCGGACGGGGCCGATGCGTGTCCCGGGCCGTTGCCTGCGCGCATGCCCATCGACACCTTGCCTGCCGGGTCCATCGCCCGCCTCCACGTTGACGGGGAGAAAACGAGCGGGGTGCGGCGAGTTCCCGGTTGTTTTCGCCGATGGCAGCGCCGCGAAGCTAAGGAGGCCGAAAAGGGAAACGGCCCTCAGTTGAATCGAGCTACATCGAGAAGGTGAACGCGGTGGCCTTGCAGCCGCACGGCTTACCCAAGCACAGTGCCCCATCGCCACCGGATAACGACGGGAGCGGGCCGATATGGACAATGCCGATTTCCCGATCCGCCCCGCCATCCCGCCGGACGCAGAAGGCACGCGGCGCGTGCTGGTCGAAACCTGGCACGACACGTATGATCCCTTGCTCGGCACGGAAAATGTCGCAGAGATCACCGGCCAATGGCACTCGGTCGAGGTCCTGAGCCAGCAGATCGGCTTGCCGGATGCCTCGTTCTTGGTGGCTGGACATTCAGGCCGGCTCATCGGGCACGCTTTCGCCCGGATGTCGCAGCCGGGTGTGCTGTTCCTGTCCCGCTTATACGTGCGGCCGTCCTGGCAGCGGCGGGGCGTGGGCACGCGCATGCTGGGAGCGGTGGTGGAGCGGCACCCCGAGGCTGCCCGGATGCGCCTCAACGTCGAGTCCGAAAACGGAAAAGGCGTGGCCTTCTACCGTCGGCATGGCTTTGCCGTAGCTGGGGAGCGGACAGAAGAGGGTTTGCGCTCGTTGCAGATGGAAAAGCTTCTGCGCTGACCGGGCTGCGGGCCTACATGATTTGGCGGAATACTGCGCAGTTTTGGCGCGCAAGGTGGGCGGCGAGGGCAGGCGCCGGGCTGAGCTGCCCGTGCTCGCACGAGGTAACAAGCAAGGCGTCCTGTTCAGTTGAGCTTGCCCGATGCCGGCTGTAGAGTCCGGTTCATGCGTATCGCCGCGGTCGAGACTTCGGTTCTTTCCCTCCCGTTCACCATGGGCGGTCCGCACCCGCTGTTCGCCGGGCGCCGGTGGGACCGAATGGAAATCCTGCTGGTGAAGGTCGAGACCGAGGACGGGCTTATCGGCTGGGGCGAGTCGTTCGGTCACGCCGCGATCCCCGCAACCAAGGCGGCGCTCGACGCCATCGTCGCGCCCTTGGTCCTCGGGCGTAATGCGGCTGACCTCAACACGCTGCAGCGGGAGATGCTGCACGCCCTGCACCTGCTCGGCCGCAACGGGCCGTTCGTGTACGCCTATGCCGGCATCGAGATCGCGCTGTGGGACCTGCTGGGCAAGCGCGTGGGGCTGCCGGTCTGGCGCCTGCTGGGCGGGGCGGAACGGTCGCCGATGGACGCCTATGCCAGCCTGCTCAACTACACCGACCTCGGTCTGGTCGCCGCCAACACCGCGGCGGCTTGCGCCGCCGGGTATCGCTCGATCAAGTTGCACGAGACGACCCGCGCGGCCGTGCTTGCGGCGCAGAGGGCGCCCGGTGCGCAGGACGCCGCCATCATGCTCGACGTGAACTGCGCCTGGTCGCCCCCGGTGGCGCGCGAGATGGCCGCTTCACTCGCGGGCGACGGCCTGGCGTGGCTGGAAGAGCCGGTCTGGCCGCCGGAGGACGTGCACGGCCTGGTCAGCGTGCGCCGGGCCGGGGTGCCGATCTCGGCGGGCGAGAACGTGGCCGGGCTGTATGGCTTCAAGGCCCTGCTGGAGGCCGGCGCCATCGATGTGGCGCAACCGAGCGTCACCAAGATCGGCGGCATCACCGAGATGGTGAAAATCATCCAGCTCTGCCAGGCGCACGGCGTCACCGTCGCGCCGCACAGCCCGTATTTCGGACCCGGCTTCATTGCCACCCTGCACGTGATCGCCGCCCTGATCGAACGGCCATTGGTCGAGGTGCTGTGGCTCGACATGGAGGCCAACCCGTTCGACCCCTGGGTGCGCCCGGTGAACGGCAAGCTCGCCGTGCCTGGCGGTCCCGGCCTCGGCTGCGATCCCGACCCGGCCGTGCTCGCCCGCTACACGGTGGGCACGCCCACCCGGACCAGCAGGAAAGAAGGCGCATGAAGGTCTCGGCCGTTGAAACGCAGCCCGTTGTCGTCCAACTGGACCAGCCCATCGGCAGCGCCCTGGGCCAGATCGCCAAGTTCGGCTGCATCCTGGTTACGGTCAGGACGGATGGCGGGGTCACCGGCGAGAATCTGATCTTCACGCTGAACGATCGGCGCACGGCCGTGCTGCGCCAGATGGTGGACGAGCTGGCCGACGTGGCGGTCGGGCAGGACGCCGGGCACGTCGCCGGGTTCTGGGCGCGGGCGTGGAAGGACATCAACTTCCTGGGCCACAAGGGCGTGCCGGTTGCCGGCATTTCCGCGATTGACGGGGCGCTGTGGGACGTCCTGGGCAAGACGGCGGGGCTGCCGCTTTACCGTGTGCTGGGCGGCGCGCAGGACCGGGTGCCGGCGTATCACAGCGGCGGCCTGTGGCTGTCCCGCTCGGTGGACGAACTGGTGGAGGAGGCGCAGGGCTTCGTGGCCCAGGGGTTCCGCGCGATGAAGATGCGGCTCGGCCTGCCCAACTCGGCGGACGACATCGCCCGGGTCAAAGCGGTGCGCGATGCCATCGGCCCCGACGTGAAGCTGATGGCCGACGCCAACCAGGGCCTGACGGAAGCGCAGGCAATCCGGCTCGGCCGCCGGCTGGAGGCGTTCGGCCTCACCTGGTTCGAGGAGCCGCTGCCCGCCTGGGACCTGGACGGTCTCGCCCGGGTCGCCGCCGCGCTGGACACCCCCATCGCCAGCGGGGAAACGGAGTACACCCGCTATGGCTTCCGCCGGATGCTGGAACTCCGCTCCGCAGACATCCTGATGCCGGACCTGCAGCGCGTGGGCGGGGTCAGCGAGTTCATGCGGGTGGGCCACATGGCCGAAAGCCACGACATCGCCGTGTCCAGCCACCTGTTCCCGGAAACCAGCCTTCAGGTGCTGGGCGCGCTCAGCAACGCGACGTTCCTGGAATACATGCCCTGGTTCTCCCGCCTGTACAATGAGGCGCTTGAGTTCCGGGACGGCGCCGCCCTCGTGCCGGAGCGGCCGGGCTGGGGATTCACCTTCAACAGGGATTACATCGCCCACCTGTCGCGTTAGCTTCTCCGAACGACCCGGGACCAATCCGGGTGACAACAAGCTTTGAGGGAGCAGTCCAATGAACGTGTCCCGCCGCGAACTCCTCGCCGGCAGCGCCGCCGCCGCGGCGTCCGCCGCCGGCCTGCCCCGCCCGGCGCTCGCCGCCAACGAGCCGATCCGGATCGGCTGGCTCACCACGCTGACCGGACCTGGCTCGGCGCCCGGGATCGGCTTCAACCGCGGGGTGGAGTTCGCGGCCAACGCCATCAACGCGGCCGGCGGCGTCAAGGGCCGAACCGTCGAGGTGGTCACGCGGGACACCCAGGGCGACCCGACCAAGTGCGTGAACGCGACGCAGGAACTGATCAGCCAACAGAAGGTCCACGCGATCTGGGGGCCGACCAACTCCGGGGAGTCGCTTGCGGTCACGGCGATCATGGCGCGCGCCAAGATGCCCAACATCCACCCTTGCGTGGTCGACACCCTGATCGACCCGGTGAAGTACCCCAACGCCTTCCGCATCGCGCCGTCCAACGGGCAATGGGACGAGGCCGTCCGCAAGTACTGCATGAGCATCCTGGGGGCCAAGCGGGTCGCGGTGTTCGGCGACACCACCGGCTATGGCGTGACAGCCGCCAAAGCCTGCGCGGACGGGTTCAAGCAGGCGGGAGGCGAGGCGGTCACCCTGGCCAACATCGACGCCACCCAGCCGGACATGACGCCCGACATGCTGCGCGCCCGCAACGCCGGGGCGGAGGCGGTCGTGATCTGGACCGTGTCCACCGGCATGATCGCCCGCCTGCTCAACACGCGCGCGGCCATGGGGTGGGACGTGCCGTTCGCCGGCCACCCGGCGCTGGCCTCGGGCGACCTCGCCGGGCTGCTCGCGAAGCCGGGGAATTGGGAAAAGGTCTATGCCGTGGGCTACCGGAGCTGCAGCTTCGACGCGGCGGGCGCGTTGCCGCCCCGCAGCCAGGAGTTGGTGGACAAGCTGGCCGGCAAGGTCAACCTGTCGGACTCGCTGCTGTGGTGGGTGGCCTGCGGCGTGGATGCCGTCAACCTGGTCGCCCGCGCCGTGGAAGCCACCGGGGAAACGGCCAGCGCCGGCATCATCGGGCATTGGAACGCGCTCAACCCGTATCCCGGCTATTTCGGGGACTACCGCTTCACAAAGGAACAGCACAACGGCTACCCGGCGGATGCGGTGGTGATGTCGGCCGCCAACACGGCGAAGTCCGGCGCCTTCGCGCTGGCGCCGGGATACGGCTGACATGCTCGCGTCCATCGTCGCCTCCGGCCTGGCCATGGGCGCCGTGTATGCGCTGATCGGCATCACCTACAACACGATGTTCGCGACCTCGCGCGTCATGAGCTTCACGGCGGGGATGCTGGGCATGCTCGGGGGCGTGCTCGGGTCGTTGTTCATGCTGCGTTGGGGGTGGCCGGTCCTGGTCGGCCTGCCGTTGACGTTGAGCGCCTGCGCGCTGGTGGGGGTGGCGACCGAGTTCGTCGCGGTGCGCCCGGTGCTGAAAAGCCTCGATCAGCACCTTTACGTCCTGTCCACGTTGGCGGTGGCGCTGATGATCCAGCAGGTCACCGCCATCGAATGGAGCACGGAGCCGCGGCCGTTCCCGTCCTTGCTGCCGATGGGCGCGGGCATGTGGGACGAGAAATACTGGCTGCCGGTGATCGCGTGCGCGTTGACGGTGGCCGGGCTGGAATGGCTGTACGGGCGCACGCTGCTCGGGCGGGCCTTTCTCGCGGTGGCCGAGGACAATTTTGCCGCGCGGGCGCTGGGGTTGCCGGAGCGGAACCTGCGGGTGGCGAGCTACGCCATGGCGGGGGCGATCGGGGCGCTGGCGGGGTTCTCGGGCGGGCAGTTGCTGCTCGCCTTCTTTGCCAATGGCCCCTTGCTGAACTTCTACGGCTTCATCCCGGTGGCGCTGGGCGGCCTGGGCAACAATCGGGGCGCGGTGATCGGCGGCCTGGCGCTTGGGCTGTTCCAGCAGGCGGCCAACTTCACCTTTGGCGGGATATTCGCCTCAGTCGCGGTGTTCGTGCTGTTCATCGCCGTGTTGCTGGCCGCGCCGCAGGGGCTGTTCGGGACCGCAACGGCGCGGCGGGTGTGATGGATAAGCCCGTTCCGCTTTCTGAAATCCTGGACGCGGAGGGCGGTGCCGCGCCGGCGAGGTCGTCGCATTTTCGGGCGTTGTTCCCGTTCCTGGCGTTGCTTGCGCTTGCCGCCGTCCTGCCGTTGACGGGCAACGAGTACTACGCGCTGATCGCGACCCGGGCGGCGATCTACTGGGTCTTGATCTCGGGGCTGAACCTGATCGTCGGTTTCGCCGGGCAGCTCGCCATCGGCTACGTCGCGCTGTTCGCCCTGGGCGCCTACACGGCCAGCGTGCTGGCGGCCGGCACCGTCATGCCGCCGATGCCGAGCGCCGTGGCGCTGGCCGGGGGCACCGCCATGGGCGCGGTGTTCGGCGTGGTCGTGGGGTTGCCGGCGTTGCGCTTGCGGACCTTCTACTTCGCCATGACCACCCTGGGCTTCGCCACCATCGTCACCCAGGTGGCGCTCGGCTGGCAGAGCGTCACCGGGGGCGGGGTCGGCGTTGCCGGGCCGTCCCTGCCGGCGCCGTTCGATGCCGCTTGGGGCTTGTATTACCTTTGCCTCGGCATCGCGGTGCTTTGCACATGGATGACCGCCAACATCGCCCGCAGCCGATTCGGACGCGCCCTGATCGCCACGCGCGAGGCGGAGGTCGCGGCGGAGGCGGTCGGCATCTCCAAGCCGGCGCTGCTGGTGTACGTGTTCCTGTTCGCCGGCGCCGTGGGCGGATTGGCCGGTGGGCTGTTCGCGAGCCTGCAAACCTACATCACGCCGGACGCCTTCACCTTTGACCTGTCGCTGCTGTTCTTCATCGCCGTGCTGATCGGCGGGCGCGGCTCCATCCTGGGGCCGTTGTTGGGCACCATCATCCTGACGATGCTGCCGGAGGTCGCGGCCCCGCTCGCCGCCTGGTCCACCTTCGTTTATGCAGTGCTGCTGCTGGTGATCGTGCTTGCGATACCCGGCGGGATCGCGGCGCTGCTGGACGCGCGCAGCCGGCGGCCGCTGCCGCGCGACCGGGCGATCCTGCCGCACCCGGGCGTGCTGGGCGAGCTGTTGGC
>CALMVT010000332.1 GCA_937873175.1 uncultured Acetobacteraceae bacterium
CCGACCGCTCGATCGTCAAGCCCGGCGCCCGCGCCCTTGTCATCGCCCCCAAAAGCGCGGACGGCACGCAGTCCGCCGCCGCCTTCCTCGTGGTCGGCGAGAACGGCGTCAACCCGCCGATGTGAGCAGCCGCGCCGAAGCAAGCCCCCGTCCGCCCGTCGCGGTGGGCGGGGGCCGCGGCGATAGCCGACGCCGCGCTAAACGGAAAACCGTTTCACGGCGGCCTCGTCCCACGCGATCCCGGCGCCCGGCCGGTCCGGGATGTGGATCGCGCCGTCGCGGACTGGAAACGGCTCCGCCAGGAACGGGTTGCCCCAGTCCCGCCATTCAAGCCAATCCGCGCTTTCGCTCACCCGCAGCAGGTGGGCGGAGAACTCGGGGTAAAGATGGCTCGACAGCGGCAGGTTGGCAGCACCTGCGATGGCGGCGGTGCGAAGCCAGCCCGTGACCCCGCCGATGCGCATCAGGTCCGGCATGTAGCAATCGGCCGCACCCGCCTGGACGGCACGGAGGAAGTCGCGCGGCCCGAAGATGTTCTCGCCGATCATGACCGGCGTTTTCAGCTCGTTCGCCAAGCGCGCGCAGCCGGCGTAGTCGTCGAACACGATCGGCTCCTCGAACCATTCCAGCCCTTGGTCGTCGAGCGCGTGCAGCAGGCGCAGCGCCGCCGTCAGTGACTGGCCCTGGTTGAAGTCGCTCATCAGGATGATGTCGTCGCCGACGGCCCGGCGCACGGCCGCGATTGCCCTTGCGTCGTCGCGCATGTGGTCGCGGCCGAGCCGGATCTTGATCGCCTTGAAATCGCCCTCTGCCACCAGCGACGCCGCCTCGTCCGCGATCCGGTCCAGCGGGATGAGCCACAGCCCGTTGGTGTTGTAGGCGCGCACCGGGCCGACCGTCCCGCCCAGCAGCACGGCGAGCGGAACTCCGGCGCCCTTGGCCAGCGCGTCCCACATCGCCATGTCGATGCCGGCCATCGCGATCAACGGCGTGCCCTGCCGGCCGTTGAAATGCAGGGCGCGCATCGCGTCCTCGAAGCGGTCGAACGGCGCGATCGGCTTGCCATACCCGTGCGCCGCCATGTCGTCGATCAGGGCGAGGATGGATTTCGTGGCGCTCGCGCGATACGGCTCAAGGTAGCCGTGGCCGGTGATGCCCTCCTTGGTGTGCACGTCAACCAGGATAAAGGGCCAATGGCTGTACTCGCCGACCTTGCCGACGATCGGGCGCCGGAGCGGCACGCTCAAGACGCGCGCGTCAATCTTTTCAAGCGTGAGCCGTGGCATTGTCGGTGCGGTCATGCGTGCAATCCTCCCGCCGTCGAGTATGGACGAGGTGGCCGAGCGGCTGCAACGTGGCTCAGCGACCCATATCCAACCGCTTTGCGGGAAGCCGCCATCCCGGGACGTGCGGCAAGCGGCTGACAAGACTCAAGCTCCCGGTTTGCGGCGCCGCCCAGAGCTGCGCGGAACAGCCGTAGCGAACCGTTCCGAGGTTCGGCGCGATGCACCGGATTACGCACCCGTCAAACGAACGGTGCGCGCCCGGGTCGGCTTCGAGCTGCTGGGCCGGCGCGTCCTTCAGGCAGCTTGACCGGCTGCACCAAAAACGCGGAAGGACCCCGATCCCGTGCCGATTGACAGCATACCGGCAAACCCGGTGGCGGCGCCGAGCCGCCGGCCAACTGACGCCCGCTCCCGCAGCACCAGGCCGCCCAGCGCCGTCAGGGGGAGCGTGAGACGCTGTTCTTCCGCCTCTGCGGCGATGCGCTGCACATGCTTGCGGTGGATTTGCCGTGATCCGAAGTCATGCGACTGACCTATGTAGGCCGGGCACGGTCAATCTGGGGCGTGATCCCCTTTGGCCTCTTGCGCACGGCCGGTGC
>CALMVT010000333.1 GCA_937873175.1 uncultured Acetobacteraceae bacterium
TCGCCGACCCGGTGCCGCTCCGGGCGGCGGTGGAAGCGCAGGCGGCGCTGCGCCGGCAGATCGCCGGGCTGGTCCGCGCCGCCGCGATCGGCCGTCCGGTGCGGCTGAAGCGGCAGCCCGACGGCGACGACCTGGACATGGACGCGGCACTGGACGCAACGGTCGCGCTCCGCGCCGGCCTCACGCCGGATACGCGGGTGTTCCGCATCACCCGGCCGCGCAGCCGCGACCTGGCCACCATCGTCATGCTCGACACCTCCGCCTCCATGGCGGCGCGGCTAGCGGATGGGCGGAGCGCGCTCGACGTGCAGCGCCTCGCGGTGTCGCTGCTCGGCGAGGCGCTGGAGCAGCGGGGCGATGCATTCAAGCTCTGCGCCTTCGCGTCGAACGGGCGGGACGACGTGCGGATGACCGACATCAAGACCTTTGGCGAGCGGTTCGACGCGGCAGCCCTGTCCCGCCTGGCCGGGCTGCGGCCGGGGCTTTCGACGCGGCTGGGCGCGGCGCTGCGCCACGCGCGGGCGGAGTTCGCCGGCTCGCGCGCTTGGCGCCGGCTGCTGCTGGTGCTGACGGACGGGGAACCGTCGGACATCGACGTGGCCCGCGGCCAGGAGCTTGTGATCGATGCGCGCCGGGCGGCGCTCGGGCTGAAGCAGGCGGGGATCGACGTGTTCGGCGTCGTGCTGGACCCGGAAGGCGTGGGGTCAGCGGCAGCGGTGTTTGGCCCCTCGAACACGATTGCGGTCCGGGATCTGGCCGAACTGCCTGCGCGCTTGTCGGGGCTGTACTTCAGGCTGGCGCGGCGGTAAGGGCCAGGGGACGCCGCCCCTGGCCCTACCACGACTTAGCGGTGGATGGCGGCCTCGGACGGGATGCCCTCGATGGGGCACTCCTCCGTGCCGACGGCGGGCCGGGTCATGGCTTCCACCATTTCCCGCGTCGCGTCAGGATCGGCGATCCACTTGGCGTAGAAGTCGTATGGGCAGGACGCCTCGCCCTTGTCGCCGTCGCCGGAGTTGATCATCCCCGTGTAGCCGCGGTGCAGCAGCTTAAAGAGGTGGTTCTCCGACTGCATGTTCTGCCGGGCGTCGCGGATCAGTGACTTCGACAGCGCCGCATACTGGATGCCGTTCTCCTCCGTGCCGCACTCGCCCAGCGTGCGCCCGTCGAAGCCGATGATGGAGGAATGGCCGAAGTAGGAATACACGCCGTCGAAGCCGGACGCATTGGCCACGGCGACATACACGTTGTTCGCCCAGGCCATCGATTTCGACATCAGGATCTGCTGCTCCTTGGCCGGGTACATGTAGCCCTGGCAGCGGATGATCAGCTCGGCGCCCTTCATCGCGCAGTCGCGCCAGATTTCCGGGTAGTTGCCGTCGTCGCAGATGATGAGGCTCATCTTGAGGCCCTTCGGCCCATCCGAAACGTAGGTGCAGTTGCCGGGATACCAGCCCTCGATGGGCACCCACGGCATGATCTTGCGGTATTTCTGGACGACCTCGCCCTTGTCGTTCATCAGGATCAGGGTGTTGTAGGGCGCCTTGTGGGGATGCTCCTCATGCCGTTCGCCGGTCAGGGAGAACACGCCCCAGATCTTGGCCTTGCGGCAGGCCTCGGCGAAGATCTCGGTTTCCTCGCCGGGGATGGACGACGCCGTGTCGTACATCTCCTTGCTGTCGTACATGATCCCGTGAGTCGAGTATTCCGGGAAGATCACGAGATCCATGCCCGGCAGGCCCCGCTTCATGCCGGTCAGCATAGTGGCGATGTTGCGCGCGTTGTCGAGCACCTGCGCCCGGGTGTGCAGGCTGGGCATCTTGTAATTGACGACCGCGACGCCGACCGTGTCCTTGCTACTGGAGATATCACCGTGCAGCATTGTTAACTCCCTTTGCTATACCGCCATGTGCCGATGCACCAGCGCATCGGTCAGCTCCGCCATGCCGCCCTGCGCGACCGCCCGGCCCTTCTCCATCATGGCGAAGTGATGGCCGGCGCGGCGCGCGAAGGCGACATTCTGCTCGACCAGCACCACCGTCAGCTTCGCCTCGCTGTTGAGGCGGATGATGATGGCCTCGATCTCCTCGACGATGCTGGGCTGGATGCCCTCGGTCGGCTCGTCGAGCAGCAGCACCTTGGGGTCGGCGGCCAGCGCGCGGGCGATGGCCAGTTGCTGCTGCTGGCCGCCGGACAGCACGCCGCCGGGCCGGTCGAGGTTCTGCATGAGGTAGGGGAACAGCTCCGGCACCAGGTCCGGGATGACCCGGCGTCCGGGCCGGGCGAATGCGCCCATCAGGATGTTCTCGCGGATCGTGAAGTCCGCGATGATCTCCCGCCCTTGCGGCACATAGGCGATGCCGGCGCGAGCGCGCCGGTAGGCGGGCGTCCTCGTGATGTCGCGCCCGGCCAGGCGGATCGTGCCGGTGACGCGCTCCATCAGGCCCATGAGAGTCTTTAGCAGCGTGGTCTTGCCGACTCCGTTGCGCCCCAGGATCGCGGTGATCGCGCCCTCGGGGACGCCGAGCGACACCCCATGCAGCGCGTGGCTCCGGCCGTAAAATGCGTCCACGGCGTCGAGCGTCAGCATCAATGGATGCCCTTCGAGCCGAGGTAAGCGGCGCGGACGCGGGGATCAGACTCGATGGACGCCATGTCGCCCTCGGCCAGCACCTGGCCCAGGTGCATCACCGTGATGCGCTGGGCGATCTCCCGCACGAACGCCATGTCGTGCTCGACGACGATGACGGTGTGCGAGCCGCGCAGGCTCTTGATGATGTCGGCGGTGCGCAGCGTTTCCGCCGCCGTCATGCCAGCGGTGGGCTCGTCGAGCAGCAGCAGCTTCGGGTCTTGCATGACCAGCAGGCCGAGTTCGAGCCATTGGGTCTGGCCATGGCTGAGCGTGCCGGCCACTGTCTGCGCCTCGTCGGAAAGGCCGGTAAGGTGCAACACCTCATCCAAACGGCGCCGGGCAGCGCGCGGCAGGCCGAAGCGCAGGTTGGCAAGCACGCCGGGTTTGCCGCAGCCGGCGACTTCCAGGTTGCGGCGCACCGTCAGTTCCCGAAACACGCTCGGGATCTGGAACTTGCGGCCGATGCCGGCCCGCGCGATGGCCGGCTCCTCCCAGTTCGTGATGTCGGTATCGCGCAGGTGAACACGGCCCTGCGTGCTCTTGGTCTTGCCGGAAATCAGGTCCATCAGCGTCGTCTTGCCCGCGCCGTTGGCGCCGAGCAGCACGCGCAGCTCGCCCTCTTCGATGATCAGCGAAACGCCATCGACGGCTTTGAACCCGGCGAACGACACACTGAGGCCATCCACCGTCAGCACGGCGCTCATGAGGCAACCCGCTCCTCGGCGGATTGGGCGGCCGGGGGCCGCTTGCGCCCGAGACGCGACAGCACGGCGTCGGCAGCGTCGCTCGCAAAGCCCGCGACACCGCGAGGCAGGTAAAGCACGACGAGCACGAAGATCAGGCCGATCACCGCGCGCCAGGCTTGCACGAGGGCTTGGGTCTCGCTCGCCCTGGCCTCGATGATATTGATTCCGATGGCGCCGATGCAGGCGCCGAGAAGCGACGCCCGGCCGCCCACCGCGGCCCAGACCACCATGGTGATGGAGAATGACAGGTCCATGAAGGTAGGCGAGGCGAACTGCGCGACGACGACATACAGCATGCCCGCGACGCCCGCGATGGCGGCGGATACGGCGAAGAAGAACACCTGGTATAGCGGCACGTCGAAACCGAGGTAGCGCGCCCGGTTCTGGTCGTCGCGGATCGCCTGCAGGATCAGCCCGGCCCGCGTCTCCACCAGCATGCGCGTGGCGATCAACGCCAGCGCCAGGGCGCCGGCAACGACGTAGTAGGTGACCACCTCGTATGGGTCCAGCTCGACGCCGAACACGACGAGGTTGCCAAGGTCGGTCAGCCCGTTGAACCCGTTGGTGACCGGCTGCGCGTCGATCACCACCAAGCGCACCAGCAGCACCAGCGCCAGCATGATGATGGACACGAACACGCCCGAGATGCGCTTGCGGAACATGACCCAGCCGATCAAGGTCGCGACCAGCACCGGCACGAGCACGCCCATGGCGATGCCGAACCACGGATTCTGGAACGGGGTCCACAGGAAGGAACCGTGGTTGATGCAGCACAGGTCGGTCTTGGCGCCCGGCTCCGCGTTCCACAGCATGAAGTCGGGCACCGGGGTCGCGGACCCCTGCTGCAGGCTGGTCGGGCTGGCCAGCTTGAGCGACATCGCCATCATGTAGGCGCCCAGCCCGAAGAACAGGCCCTGGCCGAGGTTGAGGATGCCGGCGTACCCCCAACTCAAGGCAATAGCGACGCCAAGCAGGCCATACACCAAGAACTTGGCAATGCGGTTGAGCCAGAACTCCTCCAGCACCAGCGGCGCGCAAAGGATCAGGCCAATGAAAGCCGCATAGGCGGCGTAGTCGAGCGTCCGCTTGCCGGGCATGGCTCAGCGCGTCCTTTGCGCGAACAGGCCGCGCGGCCGGGTCATGATCACCGCGATCACGAAGGCGAACACGACGGCGCGGGCGATGATGTCGTTCGACAGGAACGCCGTGATCCCGTTGAGCTGGCCCAGCAGCCCGGCCGAGAAAATGGAGCCGACCAGGCTGCCGACGCCCCCCACCACGACCACCAGGAAGGCATCAACCACCATGGGCGTGCCCATGTCGGGGAACACGGTTTTGAAGCCGGACACCATGACGCCGGCAATTCCGGCAAGGCCCGAGCCGTAGGCGAAGGTCAGGGCGTTGACCCGGTCCACATCGATGCCGCAGGCGGCGGCCATGCGCGGGTTGCGCATGATGGCGCGGACCTGGATGCCAATGGAGGTGCGATACATCAGCAACCAAGTGACCAGCGCAAGCAGCAGCGTGACCACGATGATGAAGGCGCGGAACGCGTTGACCTGGACGCCACCGAGGGTGAGCGCCCCGGTCAGCTCCGGCGGCACGGCCACGTTCTGCAGACCGGGGCCGAGGCCCGCGATGTGCAGGCCAAAGAACGACGCGCCCAGTTCGAGCCGCACCGCCTGCTGGATCAGGATCGCGACGCCCCAGGTGGCAAGCAGGGTGTCGAGCAGCCGGCCATACAGCCGGCGCACCACCACGCGCTCGATGGCGTAGCCGACCAGGGCCGTGACGATAAAAGCGAGCGGGATCGCAGCCAGGAGATCCAGGTGCAGGTAGATCCGGGTCAGCACGGTCGTGTAGGCGCCGAGCATGACCATCTCGCCATGTGCCATGTTGATGACGCCCATGGCCCCATAGGTGATCGCCAGCCCGAGGGCGACGAGCAACAGGACGGAGGCGAGGCTCAGGCCGATGAACACGACTTCAGCCATGCGCCGATCCTCCTGCCATGCCCGGGCTACCCCTTCAGCCTGGCCGTATCGAGGCCCTTGCCTGTGCAGAACGGCGCGCTCTCGGTTTCTCCATACGCCACGTAGGGCAGCGGCATGACCGGCGTCTTGTAGGCATCGACGATCTTGCCCTGCCCGTCCGGCTGCCATTGCGCGATGCGCGGCGTGAGCCACGTATGCAGGTTCTGTGGCTCGATTTTCACGGTCCCGCCCGGCGCCGCGAATTCCTGGCCTGCCAACGCGTTGCGGATCGGGACCGGCTGCGCTTCCTTGGCCTGCGCCACCGCCTGCGCCCACAGGAACACCTGGAAATAGGCAGATTCCAGCGCGTGGTGCGTCACCGCCTTGGGGTTCTTGACGTAGGCCCGGTAACGCTCGACGAACGCCTTGTTGGCATCGGTGTCGATGGCCATGAAGTATGGGAACGACGTGAAGCTGCCTGCCGCGTATTCCGGCCCCATGGCCGCGATCTCGATCTCGGAGGTCACGGTGGCGCAGATCGGCAGCTTGTCCTGCGACATCCCCTGGTTCTTGAACTCGCGGTAAAAGGCGACGACGCTGTCGCCCACGACGTTCGACAACACCACGTCGGCGCCGGAGTTCTTGATCTTGTTGACCATGGACCCCCATTCGGAGTCGCCCAGTTCCAAGTATTCGTCTGCGATCCACTGGCCACCGTTCTTTTCGATCAGGATCTTGCTGACCTTGGCCATCTCACGCGGATAAATATAGTTCGACCCGACGATGAAGAACTTCTTCTTGCCGAGCGTGTTGATGATCCAAGGGATGAAATTTGACAACTGCTGGTTCGGCACGGCGCCGGTGTAGGCGACGTTCTTGGAACACTCGAACCCCTCGTAATACGTGGGATACAGCAGCAGGCTTTGCCGCCGCTCGAACACCGGCAGCACCGCCTTGCGGCTCGCCGAGGTATAGCAGGCGAACACAGACGGCACCTTGTCCTGAATGACGAGCTTCGATGCCTTCTCGTTGAAGGTTTTGGGGTCGGACGCGCCGTCCTCCACGACCGCCTGCACCGGGCGGCCCAGCACGCCGCCTTTGGCGTTGATTTCGGAGATCGCCATCAGCGTCGCGTCGTTCAGCGACTTCTCAATGATCGACAGGCCGCCGGTTTGCGAGAACAGCACCCCGACTTTGATCGCGTCAGCTGCACGCGCCGGGCGATGGAAGAAGTAAGGCGCCGCGAGCGCCCCGGCCGCGCCGATCAGGGCCGTCCGCCGTGTCATCATGCGTGTGGTCATGTTCATGGGCGCGATAAGCCTCCTGGTGCCAAGACGCCGGACGGAAACGTCCAGCCGGATGCAAGCCAAAGCTGCGGCTCAGCAAAAGCCCGCATGCCTTCTGCGATTGAGGAGTCAGGCCGCATGGCCTTGCCCGGGCAACATCATTGGTGCCGGGGCATGCGCGGGCGGTACCCGCGTTAACATCAGCTTAGTCGGCGTTCCCGCGAAAGTTCAAGACCTCGTTTGCGTTGATGATCGCGTCGGCCATCTCCTCCATGCTGATCCGCTTGCTCATCGCCTGCTTGCGGATGCTCTGGTAGGCGGCGTCCTCCGATAGGCCGTGACCGGCCATGAGGATCGATTTGGCCCGCTGGATGCGCTGGATGCCGACCAGCTTGCGTTCCAGCTTCTGCGTCCGGCGCAGCGCGTCCTGCTGCTGCAACCATAGGCTTCGGGCGACGGCGAGCTGGGTCAGCAGGCCGAACGGGCGCACCGGGCGCTCGACAACCGCATGGGCGCCGGCTTCCAGCACGAGCTGCAGGATCGACGGGTTCTCGTAGCCGACAACGGCGATCAGGGTGGGCGCGATCCGGTCATGGCCCTTGAACAGCCGGCGCAGCGGCTCGCGGCTGTCGTGATCAATGGCCAGCAGGACGATGTCGGCGGCGGGCGCGACCGCTTCCGGAACCGGCCAGGCAGTGGACACGGCGCAGCCGATGCGCCGCAGGTGCTCGACCAGGCTGACGCCCTCGCTGTCCGGCGGGTGGATTACATCGACGCGCAGGCCGCGTAAGTCCCGGAGGATTTGGATCGCCATAGGCTCGTCCAGGGGCCTGCGGTCAGGCGGGAAGCCGGTGCACGCCGCCCGACCACTCGTCGAGAGTCTGCGTCACGCGGTAAGGGTCTGGCTTGACCCGAGCCTCGGCGTTCCAAACCACCTCGAACCGCCCTTCCGCGTTCAGCCGGGCTACGCGGGGCCAGAGAAACGTATGGTTGTTGTCGGGGTCGATCCGCACACGGCCTTGCGGCGCGTCGTATTCGCATTCCGCCAGCGCCGCCTGCACCAGGCCGGGATCGTCGGCGCCAGCACGCCCGATGGCCCCCGCCGCCAACATCACTTGGAAATACGCGGCCTCCGCCGCCGCCGGAACCGGCGCGTTTGCGCCGAAGCGCGCCCGGTACGCCGAAACGAAGCCGGCGGCAGCCGGGCCGGGCAGGATGTCGAAGAAAGGCGCCGCGGTGACGTGGCCGCAGGCAGCCTGGGCGGCCATGTCTGCCACCTCCGCCTCGCCGGTTGTCAGGCTGGCGATAGGCAGCCGGGCCGCATCGAACCCAGCCCGGTGGAAGGCGTCGTAGAACATGGCCGTTCCTTCTCCCACGACCGTTGAAAAGACGACGTCCGGCTTCGTGCGGGCGATCTCGCGGATGGCCTTGCTGAAATCCACGGGCTGAGGCGCGAGCGGCACGTAAATCTCGTCCAGCACGGCGCCGCCGACCTGTCGGACCAGCTCGGCCATGATGCGGTTGGACTCGTAGGGATACACGTAGTTCGACCCCACGAAGAAGAACCGCTTGCCATAGGCTCCGAACAAGTATTTCGCCAACTGCATCGAGTTCTGGTTCGGCGCGGCGCCTGTGTAGATGCAATGCTTGGAGTATTCAAAGCCCTCGTACAGCGTCGGGTAGAACAGCAGGCCGCGGTAGGCCTCGACCAGCGGGAGCACGGCCTTGCGGGTGCTCGACATGTAGCAGCCGAAGAGGAGGCGGGCACGCCCGTTGCTGAGCAGGCGCTCGGCCAACGCCGCGAACTGTTTGGGGTTGGAGGCCGGGTCGCAGATGATCGGCTCGATGGAGCGGCCGGCGATGCCGCCGGCACCGTTGATCTGCTCGATGGCCAGCAAGGATGCGTTGAGCTGGGTCGTTTCGACCTTCGCCGTGACTCCTGTTTGCGAGCAAAGTAGGCCGAAGCGCCAGGACGGGTTCATGGAACCCCTGCCAGCCTTGAGCCGGCCTCTAGACCTGCGGTGCCGTTGTGCAAAACTGCCAATGCGTCGTCCTTGCGGCTGGGCGCCAGACCCGGCGCCGTTGCGCCGTGGCTCTCGCGCAATGATGGCGGGGAGGCGCTACTTCCGACGGGGTGCCGGGTCAACGCCGGAGGCAGTGCGGAAACATGCCTCCGTTGCCAGCGCCAGCGCAAGGGACAGCCGCCCGCCATCCGGGGCGAGCAGGCGTATGCCGGTGCCCGCCCCGTTGGGCAGCGCGGAGATGCCGGACACGCAGCCCAGGAGGTCGATCCGGATCTGCAACGCCTTGCTGTCCCCCAGCAACTGGCCGAGCAGGAGCACGCTGCCGGCCGCGCGGTAAGGGCCGAGCGGCGAAGCGGTGGTCCCGAGCGTCGCGCCGGCGACCAGCCCGCGGTCGGTGATGCGGAGGGCGCCATCCGGGCCGTGGACCACCGTCTCGGTTTGAATGCGGTCGAATGGGGCGCCCCGGCCGCCCGGGTCGTGGCACGCGAAGCCGTCCTGGCACACCGCGACCGCACCCGGCCCGAGCGTCACGTCGAGCGTCGCGCGGACCGCCGCCCCGGGGAACAGCACCAGCGGGTCCGGGGCGTAGGCCAGCAGGCTCCCGCGCGCGAGCGACAGCCGTGCGCTCACCTCCGCAGGCCGCCCTCGGCAATCGTGGACCACCGTGGCTGACTGCGTGGTGATGAAGGCCGCAGCCCCTTCTCCCATCGTGGCAGTCAGGCCGAGGCGCTCTCCGCTGTAAACGCCGCCAGACGCGGATTGCAAGTATAGCGTTGCGAGGTCTGGCCGCCCGGGATCGAGGTGGAACGGCTGCGTCACGTGGAACGGGTAAGGCACGTGCTGGCGCAGCAGGCTGGTGCGTCCGCCCGCGACGGCAAAGGCAAGCGTGGCCTCGATGCCCCCCTCAGCGGTCAAACAGGACTGCGCGGCACAGGTTGTCGGCCACGGCCGCGACACCTGCCCCGCCCCGCGCGTCGGTGGCGGCCACGGGGCGCCCGTCCCGCACCGCGCCGGCCTCGGCCAGCATGAGCGGCAGATCAACGCCCACGTGTGGCGCTAGATCGACCTTGTTGACCACCAGCAGGTCGCAGCGCAGCACGCCGGGTCCGCGCTTGCGCGGGATGTCGCCGCCGCCGGCCACGTCGATCACGAAGATCCACCAGTCCACCAGGTCGAGCGAAAAGGTCGAGGCGAGGTTGTCGCCGCCGGACTCGTAGATCAGCAGGTCGAGGCCGGGCCAGCGACGCTCCAGGCTGTCCCCTGCCACGATGTTGAGCGTTGGGTCCTCGCGGATCACCGTATGCGGGCACGCGCCCGCTTCCACGGCGGCGACGCGCCGCGGGTCGATCAAGCCGGACCGGCGCAGGCGCTCGGCGTCCTCTTCCGTCACCAGGTCGTTGGTGACCACGGCCAGGTCGATGCCGCGCGCGGTCAGCACGGGGATCAGCGCCTCGATCAGCGCGGTCTTGCCGGAGCCGACGGGGCCGCCGATGCCGATGCGCGCCGCGGTCATCGCAGCATGTACCGCCGCGCGAGCGGCAGTTCCACGGCAGGTGCGCAGGTGGCAAGGGCGCCGTCCACGTAAACGTCGAAGGTTTGGGGATCGACGCGCATGTCGGGGCAAGCGTCGTTGCGCAGCATGTCCGCCTTCCGCAAGCCGCGTGTGCCTCCGGCCGGCAGCAGCGCCTTCTGCAGGCCAAGCTCCGCGCCCAGCCCAGCATCGATGGCGCTGGGATGGACGAAGCACGCCGATAACGCCTGCTTGGCCCGGCCGAACGCGCCCCACTGCGGGCGAAGCATCAGCGGCTCACAGGTCATGAGCGACGCTGCGCTGTCGCCCATCGCACCCCAGGCGATGAAGCCGCCCTTGATCACCAGCTCCGGCTTGATGCCGAAGAAGGCCGGGCGCCAAACGACGATGTCCGCCATCTTGCCATCCTCCAAGGAGCCGACGTGCTCGGCGATGCCGAAGGTGCGGGCGGCGTTGATCGTGTACTTGGCGATGTAGCGCAGGATGCGCGCGTTGTCCCCGCGGCCCGGCACGTCCTCCGGCAAGGGGCCACGCTGCTGGCGCATTTTGCTGGCCAACTGCCAGGTGCGGCAGATCACCTCATGGATGCGCCCCATTCCCTGGCTGTCGGAGCCGAGCATGGAGATCGCGCCGATGTCGTGCAGCACGTCCTCCGCCGCGATGGTCTGCGGGCGGATGCGGCTTTCGGCGAAGGCCACGTCCTCCGGCACGCGCGGGTTCAGGTGATGGCACACCATCGTCATGTCGAGATGCTCGTCGAAGGTGTTCACCGTGTAGGGATTGGTGGGGTTGGTGGAGCTGGGCAGGCAGTTGGGCACGCCCGCCACCCGGATGATGTCCGGCGCGTGCCCGCCGCCCGCGCCCTCCGTGTGATACATGTGGATCGTGCGCCCGCCGATGGCGGCCAGCGTGTCCTCGACAAAGCCGCTCTCGTTCAGCGTGTCGGTGTGCAGCTGCACCTGGAAATCCAGCGCGTCCGCCACGCGCAGGCAGGCGTCGATGGTGGCCGGCATCGCGCCCCAGTCCTCATGGATTTTCAGCCCCAGGCAGCCGGTCCGCATCTGCTCGATCAGCGCGTCCGGATGGTGCGCGTTGCCGCGGCCCAGAAAGCCGAAGTTGATGGGCCACGCCTCGGCGGCTTGCAGCATCCGAGCCGTGTTGAACGGGCCGCCGGAATCGATGCCCACGGTGATCGGCCCCAAGGAGCCGCCCAGCATGGTGGTGATCCCCGAGGCAATGGCGTGCTCGCAGAGCTGCGCGCTGTCGAAATGCACGTGCACGTCGATGGCGCCGGGCGTTGCGATCAGTCCCTCGCAATCGCGCACCGTGGTGCCGGCGCCGACGATCAGCCGCGGGTCGACCCCGTCCATCACCGCCGGATTGCCGGCCTTCCCAAACCCGGCGATGCGTCCGCCACGCAGGCCGAGGTCGCCCTTGACGATGCCCAGCACAGGGTCGATCAGCACCACGTTGCACAGCAGCATGTCGAGCGCCCCGGCCGCGCTCGTGACGCCAGACGCGAGGCCGATCCCGTCCCGCAGCGTCTTGCCGCCGCCGTGCAGGCATTCGTCTCCATAAACGGCGTGGTCACGCTCCACAACGGCGATCAGCGCCGTGTCGGCGAGGCGGATGCCGTCGCCCGTTGTCGGGCCGTATAGCGCCGCATACTCGGCGCGGGTGATGCGGGCCATGGGCTTCAGGCGCCTCGGAACCCGGCCGCGCGGGCGCGCGCCAGGGCGGCCGGCCGGGCTGCGGCGTCCGTCCCGCCCTGTGTCAGCGCGTTCAGCCCGGTAACGGCGCCACTGCCGCCGAAGGCCACCAGCGCCACCTCCCGCCCCTGCCCCGGCTCGAACCGCGTCGCGGTTCCGGCGGGGATGTCAAGCCGCATGCCGAATGCGGCGGCGCGGTCGAACTCCAGCGCGCGGTTGGTCTCAAAGAAGTGGTAATGCGACCCCACCTGCACCGGCCGGTCGCCGGTGTTGAGCACGGAGACGGTAGCGCGGCGCTTGCCGGCCGCCAACTCGATGCTGCCCGGCGCCGGGATGATCTCGCCGGGCTGCACCGTGTCTGCGGGGTCGCCTTCGCGTGGGCGGATTGGGTCGTGCACGGTCACGAGCTTGGTGCCGTCGGGAAATACGCCCTCCACTTGCAGCATCGGCACCATGCTTGCGACCCCCGGCAGCACGTCGGCGGTGGTCAGGATGGCGGAACCCAGCCCCATCAGTTCAACCACTGTCCGGCCGTCGCGCGCGCCTTCCAGGATCTCGTCCGCGATCAGGGCGACCGCCTCCGGATGGTTGAGGCGCAGCCCGCGGGCGCGCCGGCGCCGGGCCAGCTCGGCGGCGGTGAAGATTGCCAGGCGTTCCAGCTCGGTGGGGGTCAGCAGCATGGTTGGCTCCGGTTGGGATGGCGCGTCAGCTTGCGAACAGGCGTAGGGATGCGCCCTGCTGCCGGGCACATGCGATGTCGAGCCAAGGCAAGCCCCCGCCGAGCCGGTCGATGTCCGGCACCGGAGCGCGGGACAACTCCGCGATGATCGGCAGCACGTCCCGCAGCGCGGCCTGGGCGGGCAGCGCGCCGAGGCAGCCCAGGCGCACGGCCGCGGAAGCGAGGCCGCTCGTCACCGTGTAGCCCGACACCTGGATCGCCGCATCCTCCTCCAGCCCGGCGGCCCGCCACAGCGCGCCTTGCAGCACGGAAAGTTGGCCAAGGATGGTCTCCGCCTTCAGCGCCGCCTGGAACGCCGAGGCTCCTGGCGTGTCGATCCGAACGTGCGCCGCGAGCAGCGCGGCTCCGTTGCGCCGCGAGCCGCGCCGCAGGCTTTCAGGTAGGGTCGCCGCGTCCAGCGCTCGGTCGATCTCGGCCAGGCGGGCCACGTCCGATCCTGCGCGCCACGCCTGCACCAGAGCGATCCGGTCGCTAGGCGCCCAGCGGTGGCGCAGCACCGCCTCCATCACCCCAGCAAGCGCTGGGCCATTGAGGTGCATGCCCAGGGCGTCCAGCCCTTCAACCCCGTTGGAAAACGCGAAGCCGCCGCTCGGAAACGCCGCATCCGCCTGCTGCAAAGCCGGAAGCAGGCTCAGCATGGGGCGTCGTCGATGATGTCGCAGCCCAGCCGTCCCGGCACCGCTAGCGAGCCAA
Source organism: uncultured Acetobacteraceae bacterium (assembly GCA_937873175.1). GTDB lineage: Bacteria > Pseudomonadota > Alphaproteobacteria > Acetobacterales > Acetobacteraceae > CAHJXG01. The sequence continues at coordinate 13,334 of CALMVT010000333.1, forward strand.
GCCGGGCAAGGTAGTCTTCGGGTGGCGCTTCCAGCGCGACCAACAAAGCGTCACCCTCGAACCGCACGCGCCAATGCAAGTTGCCGGCGTGGTAACCCAGCGCCAAGGCGTCGTCGCGGGTCTGCGGCACGAGGCGCAGCCATCGCTGGGCCGCGACGCGCAGCAGAAGCGCGCCCTCGTCACCCAGCCAAAGTACGGCGCCGTCGAACAGCGCCTGCTCGCGCGGCAAAGCGATCTCGACCGTGCGTCCGGCCCGGCTCGTCGCGCGGAAGCGTCGCCGCGGCAGGTCGGCGGCGCCGATCTCGACGACATCGAGGGCGCCCCGGTGCTCAAAACGGTGTAGCCGCTCGTGCAGGCCGGGATCGAGCCGACCGCCGACGATCCCGCTGACCCGCAGCGCCGCGCGGGTTACTTCCGGGGAACTGGAGCTGACAACCGTCGTCATTGCCACCGTGCTTCAGGTAGGGAGCCACTACGATGCACCTGCTTGCTTCTCTTGAGCTGGAGCCACTTGGAGTCGCGAGCTAGGCTAGAGAGCGCCAGACCCGGGCGTCAATCGCGTTCGGATCGCAGTGCCTTGTCGGAAGTTGGCGAGCACCGGACTACAGCCAGTTCAGAGCTGGCGTACTCAACGCTTCAATACCTCGGCCGCGCAGCCAAGCTTGGTCGATACAGACCTGATCGCCTTCCACTGCGGTCCGTGCTCGCATCCTTAATCGCTTATCATGCAAGTCGCGTGCTCGCGCAGTTCGGGCGAAAACCGCTTGGACTTTTCCCCATGGTAGCTCTTTCTTACAAGATAAAGCCTCCGGAGACACCGGGGGTGGTTCAGCGCGTGCCGCGCCGAACTTCGCCTGCACTTTGGGCGGTTCCGTCAGGGCTCGCGCCACCAAGCATAGTCTGCGTTTTCGGGCGAGCGGCAACGTGT
>CALMVT010000334.1 GCA_937873175.1 uncultured Acetobacteraceae bacterium
GGCCAAGGCGAGCAGCGCCGCGTTGAGCCAGATGATCACCCCGAGGCCGGTCCAGCCCACCGCCTGCCCCGCCGCCACGCTGCCCCCGATGAACGCGGCCGATCCCGCCCCACGCACCCAGCCGTACTCGAAGCCGCCGGGGCGCTCCGCAGCACCCAGGGACAGCGAGTCCGCCACCGGCGCCAGCGGCGCCAGCACCGCGGCGTGGGCGATGCTGACCAGCGCCAGCAGCAGCAGGCTGTATGCCGGGGCATAGCCGAGCGCGATCACCGCGGCGGCGGCCAGCCCGGCGGCCAGCACCGTGCGCGGGGCGCCCGACCGGTCCGCCAGCCGTCCCCCGAGCGGCCCGGTCAGCAGGCGGACGGCCGACCCCAGCCCCAGCACCAAGCTGATCGCGGAGGAACTCAGCCCGCGCTGCTCCAGCAGGGCCGGGAGAAAGGGCGAAGCCACGCCATACGCGGCGAACAGGGCAGAGTACAAAACGACGAAGCGCGACAAAGAGGAAACGGGCACTGGTAATCCTCCGAACCGGTGCAACGTTGCCGGTGGGACGGCGTTGCCGCGCCCGCCGCGGAACGTTGAACCACTCGGAGACATGGTGCTGAAGGAGCTGCTCGCCGACCGGTCGCACGGCGTGTCGATCGCGTTTGTGCTCGTCACCTTGGGGCTGGACGCGATGGGCGTCGGGATCATCGCCCCCATCGTGCCGGGGCTGGTGCAGGAATTGGCCGGGCTGCCGCCCGAAAAGGCGGCGCCCTGGGTGGGCGCGCTGATCGCCGCCTATGCCGGGGTGCAGTTCTTCGCGGCGCCGCTGCTGGGCGCGCTGAGCGACCGGTTCGGCCGCCGCCCGGTGATCCTCACCTCCGTCGTCGGCATCGGCATCGACTACCTGCTGCTAGCCTGGGCGCCGAGCCTGTGGTGGCTGTTTGCGGGGCGGCTGATCGCCGGCGCCACCTCCGCCAACGTCGCCGCCGCGACCGCCTTTATCGCCGACGTGAGCGGCAAGCGCGACCGCTCCAGCCGGTTCGGACTGGTGGGCGCGACGTTCGGCGCAGGGTTCGTGATCGGCCCGGCCATTGGCGGCTTTCTCGGCGAGTACGGGTTGCGGCTGCCATTCTACGCCGCGGCGGCGCTCGCCCTTGCCAACGCGCTTTACGGGATCTTCGTGCTGCCGGAAAGCCTGCGCCCGGAGGACCGGCGGCCGATCACCTGGGCGCACGCCAACCCATTCAGCTTGCTGCGCAGCGTGTGGCACGACCCGAAGCTGCGCAGCATGGCCCTTGCCTGGTCATGCAGTTGGATCGGGCTGGGCGCGGTGCAAAGCAGCCTCGTGCTGTTCACCCGCTACAGCTTCGGCTGGGGTGCCGCGACGAACGGCTGGGTGCTGGCCGGCATCGGCGTGTCGCAGGCGGTGGTGGAGGGCGTCCTGCTGTCCTCCGTGATCGCCCGGCTCGGCGAGCGGCGCACGGCGCTGCTCGGCTACGCCGCCGGGGCGCTCGGCTACGTGGTGCTCGCCTTGGCGCTGGCGGGCTGGACAATCATCCCGGCGGTGATGCTGCTGGCTTTGGGCGGACTGGCGGTGCCTTCCGTGCGGGCGATGGTCTCCGCCCGTGGCGAGGTGGACACCCAGGGGGAGATGCAGGGGGTGCTCACCGCGGTGGAAGGGCTGACCGCCGTTGTGGCGCCGCTGCTGACGGCTTGGCTGTTCTATGCCTTCACTTCACCGGCCCTGCCGGTGCATTTCGCCGGGGCGCCGTTCGTGCTAGCGGCCGGGGCGGCGGTGGCGGCGGCGGTGCTGCTCCGGCGGCTGTAGCCGGCTCGGCGCTGCACGGAATTTTTTGTTCGCCCCGGCGCGGTTCCTGCCCGTTTCGCGTTGACAGCAGGCAAGGACGAAAAGGGGAAAAGACGTGGCCCAGCAGATTCCAATGAGCCAGTCCGACGTGACCGGTGAAGCGCAGGACGACGGCACGATCGAGGTCGCGTCCGACCTCGCCTATCTCCGCCTCGCCATCGTCAACGCGATGTTCTTCGGCACGCCGGGCGCGCGGGATTGGGTGCTGATCGACACCGGCATCATCGGCATGGCCAATATCATCCGGCGTGCCGCGGCCGAACGCTTCGGCACGGGCGTGCCCCCGGCCGCCATCGTGCTGACCCACGGGCATTTCGACCATGTGGGGGCATTGGATGAACTCGCCCGCGAGTGGGACGTGCCGGTTTACGCCCATCCGCTGGAAGCGCCGTACCTGGACGGCAGCGCGTCCTACCCGCCGCCCGATCCCGCCGTGGGTGGCGGCCTCACGGCGCTGCTGTCGCCCTTGTTCCCCCGCGGGCCCGTGGATGTGCGGGAACGGCTGCGCCCGTTGCCGGAGGACGGAAGCGTGCCGCTTATGCCCGGCTGGCGCTGGCTGCACACGCCGGGCCACTCGGTAGGGCACGTGTCCTTGTGGCGGGAAGCGGACCGGGCGCTGATCGCCGGCGACGCCTTTGTGACGACGGCGCAGGAATCCGCCTACGCCGCGGTCACGCAAGAGCCGGAGCTGCACGGGCCGCCCAAGTACTTCACCCATGACTGGCAGGCTGCCCGAGAGTCGGTGCGGCAACTGGCGACATTGGCGCCGGAGCTGGCGATCACGGGCCATGGCCGGGCGATGCGGGGTGCCGCGATGCGAAACGCGCTGCAAACGCTTGCGCAGGACTTCGACCGGGTGGCCGTGCCGGAGGGCGGCCGCTTCGTCGATGCGCCGCAACGCGCGGAGGACGGCAGCGCATACCGGTAGGCGCCCTGCCAACCTGAGAAGTGACCGCGGTCACTGCCCAACCCGGCCCGGCCCGGCATCCTCGTCGCGACATCAAGGTCCGGCAGACGGGGATTCCTCATGGACGTGTTCGAGCAGGCTTTTGCCTTCGTGGTCGGCCATGAAGGCGGCTACACTGCCGCGGCATCCGACCCCGGCAACTGGACCGGCGGCCGTTGCGGCGCGGGCGAGTGCCGCGGCACGAACTGGGGCATCAGCGCCGCCGCCTACCCGGCGCTCGACATCCGGGCGCTCACGCAGGCGCAGGCGGGGGAACTCTACCGCCGCGACTACTGGGACCGCGCGGGCTGCGGCCGGCTGCCGCCGCCGCTCGCGTTGCTGGTGTTCGACGCCGCGGTGAACAACGGCGTGGGCCGGGCCGTGCGCTGGCTGCAAGGGGTGCTCGGCGTTTCGCCGGACGGGGTGGTGGGGCCGGCCACGCTGGCGGCGATGGACGCGCAGGCCGGCCGCGGCGCCCCGCTTTGCGCCGAGTTCCAGGCCCGGCGCCTGTCCTTCATGGCGGGCCTGCCGACCTGGCGGACGTTTGGACCCGGCTGGAGCCGCAG
>CALMVT010000335.1 GCA_937873175.1 uncultured Acetobacteraceae bacterium
GTGCTGTCAGCTTCGCCGCTTGGCGCCAGACCTCCGAGGCACCCGCCGGCATAGCGTCACTGGCGACTTTCGCCGTGATCGCGACCGGCGCCTTGGGCTGCGTCGCCGCCGGATGGCTGGCTGACCGCTTCGGCCGGGTCCGGGTGACGATGCTCGCGATGATGGCGTCCTGCGCCTGCTGCCTGGCCTGGCCTGGCATTCGGCCAGCACCCGGCACTGACAGTGGCACTCTGCCTGATATGGGGGCGTGGTCGTGGTGGCTGATTCGGCGCAGTTCTCCGCCTGCGTGGCGGAGCTTGCCAGCCCAGGGCTGACCGGGACGATGTTGACGGTGCAGAGCAGCGCGGGCTTTGCGTTGACCTTGGTAACTATCCAGCTCATGCCCGTGCTGGTCGCGAACGCTGGGTGGGGCGGTGCCTTCGCCGTGCTGGCTGTTGGTCCAGCGTCAGGTTGCTTCGCGATGCGACAGCTCGGGCACAAGCTCGGCCGCTGCTCGCCTGACCGCTGTGAAACATTGAGCTTACGCGGGCGTCATTTCTCCTCAACCAAACAGATAACCTGAATTGGGGTGAGACCGGCCTGCAACGCAAAGAACCGAAACAGGGTGCATGAATGGCCGGCCTCGTACGCATACTGGGTCGAGACAGCCATGGCGAAGCACGCGTTCTCGGTTGACCCGGAGATGAACAGCATTCTCAGGTCAGGCCGCGCGACCCGCACGGTGCCGGCCACTTGGCGCGCCCGCTGCGTTCCGGTGTCGGAGCAAAAAAGCTCGAAGGCGGCGGCCAAATCCCAACCGGCCTCAGCCCGGTTGGTCATACTGTTACCGTCTCCACCCCCCAGGTCCTGGACAGTCCCTTCTGCAGCCGGCGCGTGCGCCGGCTCTTGAGCGGCTGCCGCCCCCCGCATGCCACACACGCCCGTTGATGCGCCGCATACGCCGTCCCCTGGCCGCACAGCATGCCCACCTGAAGCTTGGCCAAAGCGTCTTGGTTTCGGACAGCGTCAGGCCGATCTCCGCGAGCGTATTGACAACCCCGGCCGGCTGAACGTCACCGGCTTCGTCGTCCCCACCTCTCCCGCGCTCGTCCTCGCCTCCAATCGCCTGGTCTGCCGCATCACGCCTGCCGCCTTCATGGTCAGGCGTCAGCCAGGCTGATCAGCCCGAAGCCGACAAGCAGGCTGCCCAAGGTTTTGATACTCGCCCCAGCAACTCGGAAGCGGAAACCTGCTGGACCGAGTTCCTTCGCTCCGATGAACGAAGACTGCGGCGCGTGTTGCTGTTAGATTGCTGCGCATGAACGTCGCTATGCGCAAGCCAATGACCCTGGACCAGTTCCTCGCTTGGGAGGAGAGCCAGGACTTCCGTTACGAGTTCGACGGTTTCCAGCCAATCGCGATGGCTGGAGGAACGGCCGCACACTCGGCGATCCAGCGCAACATTTTGTTCTCGCTCACCGGGCGCCTGCGCGGGATGCGCTGTCAGCCGCACGGGAGCGAGCTGAAGATCGCGGTAGCCGGGCGCATCCGCTACCCCGAAGCCTTTGTCGTATGCACCCCGGTGCCACCGCGCTCGAAGGTGGTCACTGACCCCGTGGTCGTGTTCGAGGTGCTGAGCGATGGCACCGCGAACGATGATCTCGTGGTCAAGAACGCGGAATACCGTGCCACGCCGTCCATCCAGCGCTACGTGGTTCTGCAGCAGACCCATGCCGGCGCGACCGTCTTTGCGCGCAAGGGCGAGGACTGGATAACCGAGTTGGTGTCCGGCGAAGAAGCGTTGCTCCGGATGCCAGAGATCGGGATTGAGATCCCGCTTGCCGAACTCTACATCGACGTGGACCTCGCGGCCATGCAGGACGGTTCCGGGTAGGGCCGAGGCGCTCCCGGGTAGCGGCTTACAGCGCTGGGCCAAGAAAGCGCTTCGTCGTGCGAACTGCTCGTCCCGCCAAGCATGGCAGTCCGTCCGATGATCCAGCGCGTCGCTTGACCCTTGCCGTGTTCCGCCACCACGGCCTATCGCTGCGCCCTGGAGCGGGGCTGGGCTGGAGGGGTTGATGGTGCAAGCGAGAACAGCCGGCAGGCAGGCGCGCGCGGCGCCGCAATCCAGGCCGACCTCTAGGCCCGTGGACACGGACCGCCTGCGCGAGCACATCGTCGAGCTGCTGCTGCAGGCCGCCGAATTCATCTCGCCGGCCCGGGTAGATGGGATGGCGCGCGGGTGGCTTTCGCGGGCCGAGCCTTTGCACGATGATCCCGGCCGCGAGATGCTGCTCGTTGCCGACGCGCTTGGCATGGCGACCGACCTGGTGCTGTTCACGCCGTCGGCCAGCGGCGCCACCGCGTTCGACCGGCTGGCGCGCCGTCTTGGTCGGGTCGGCCCGGAGCAGGCGGCGGCGCTCGACGCGCTGCGCCGGGCGCAGTTCCGGCTGCAGCGGGTCGAGGCCCCGAGCAGCGACGGCGTGGCCCGGCTGCGCGACCTGGTTACGAACGAAGCGTTGCCAGTGCTCGACGAGAGCATAGGGGCGCAGGCGGTGGAGGTGGCGCTCGTGGCGCGGCTCGCGCCTGTGGGCGACGGCCGTTACGTCTGGATCGGCGGGACGACGCCGCTCGACGCGGCCGGGCTTGCGGTGGCCCGAAGCTTTGTCCGCCCGGGCGGACGTGGGCTGCTGAACCCGCTGCGCTGCGCCGAGGCGGTCTACCGCCACGTGCTGCGCCACGGCACGCTGGAGATCCCTGGGCTGAACCGGCCACCGGAAGGCTGGCAGGGCGGGCCGGACGACAAGGCGGGCGAGCTCGACCTCCTGGCCCTGCGCTGGGCAGAACCGGGTGCGGAACGCGATCCCGAGGACGTGCAGTTCATCCGCGCTCAGGCCAGCCTCGACGCCGTGCTGGATGTGCTCGGTTCCGTCGCCAACACGCGCGAGCATGGGCTGGGCGCTTTGTCGGACGCCTACGCGGCAATCGCGCTGGTGCAACTCGAAACCCTGCATCGTCGCGCCGCCGCCGGGTCCGGCACGGCCGGGCTGGACACGGTGAAGGCGGCTCTGGACGCCGAGATTGCCGCGGGCGAGTTGCCGCCCGGCGCACGGGGAGTGTTCGAGGAGGTGCGGCGCCGGCTCGGGACGGCACCGTCTGCGGCTGGGGCCAAGGACACCGAGCTGGACCGGCTGATCGGGCGCATCCAGGCGCTGCGGGCCAAGACGGTGGAGCAGGGCTGCACGGAGGCGGAGGCGCTGGCCGCCGCCGAGAAGGTGGCGGAGCTGCTGGACCGCTACGGCCTCAGCCTCAGCGAGCTCGACCTCAAGCGGCAAGCCTGCGAGGGCATGGCGGTCGAGACCGGGCGTCGGCGTGTCGGGCCCGTGGACGACTGCGTGCCGGCGGTGGCGGCGTTCTTCGATTGCCGGGCCTGGGGCGAGAAGAGCGCCTCGGGCACGCTGCGCCACGTGTTCTTCGGCTTGCCTGCCGACGTTGCGGCGGCGCGCTACCTGTATGAGCTGGTGGAGCGGGCGTTCGAGACCGAGACGGCGCGGTTCCGGGCGGGCGACACGTATGCGGCGATGCCGACGCCCGTGCGGCGCACCGCGACGAACTCGTTCGGGATCGGCTTGGCCCGCGGCATCGCGGCCAAGCTGCGGACGCTCCGCGAAGCGCGCGAGGCGGCGCTGCGCGGCTCGTCCGGGCGCGACCTGGTGGTCGCCAAGGCGGGCGTGGTGGACGCGGAGCTGGACAAGCTCGGCCTGCGCTTCCGCGCCCGCAAGGGCACGGCCGGCCGCCGCGTGCTGACCCACGCCTTCGAGCAGGGGCACGAGGCCGGGCTCGGCTTCGAGTATACGCCCGGCGTCGGCCATGACGGCTGAAGCGGCCCGGTAAGCGGGCGGCGCGCAAGCGTGTGCGACATTGCTGCGCCTTGCAGTTCAGGCACAGAGCCTGCGGTGTTACATAGCCGGCCATGACTGCATCCGATCCCATCGCCAACACCGCCGCTTTCACACCGGGCGAGCGCGACTACGTGCGCCGCGAGCTCGACCAGTTCTTCTCGACCCTGCCGAGCGTTGCCGACGGCTTCCAGCTCCGGACATGGCGCGGCGGCCCGCAGGCGGGCCAGCCCAAGGTGCCGCTGGCGGCCAAAGGCTTGCTTGAGCGCGGGCTGATGCGCCTCCAGCCGACACTCTGGCCGCCGCGCCTGTTCTTCACCGAGGCGGGCCTCCTGGCGCTGCGGGCGATGATGGCCGACCGGCGCTTCACCAACCCCAAGATCTTCGCGCATGTGCGCCGGGAACTCGGCATCGACCCCGGCCTGGAAGAGGCATAGCCCCGGCTGCCAGCCGGACCGTCTCCGAGGTGGCGGCCCCTGCCCTGTTCCGTCTCCGGACAATTGCAGCGTGTTCAGTCCGGGGATGGTCTTGGCCCATGCGTTCGAATGCTGGCGAACACGCGGCGTATGAAGACCCTACCTCGTCCTGCCCGCTCATCGGGGATGCCGAAAAACCTGGCCACTGGCGAATACGCCTTGCGTGCTGGTTGTTTGTATTTTCGAGGCCGGAAGAACAACGTATCAACCCGTTCAGACCAAGGAGAGCCATCCATGGCCCGCAAGCCGAAGACCCAACCCAGCCCTGATGCCGCCGCAATCGTTCCGGTGCCGGAGCCTGCCGCACCGGACGAGGCTGCCATCCCGGCACGCCGAGGCCGCAAGGCGAAGGCTGCCACGCTTTCGTTCGTGTCGCCTGCAGCAGCTGACGTCGACAGCCCGGCTCCGGACGACGGCGGAGCCGATGTTCCCGCGGCCGCTCCGACCAGGACGCCGGGTCGCAAGGGACAGGGCCGCAAGCCGAAGCAGGCGTCTGGCGCGGAGGCTGCTTCCTTGATCCAGGACGGTGCCGCGGAACCGCGAGATCAAGCGTTTCGTGAGCCCGAGGCCGAGGCGAGCCCGGACCTGACCGGGGATGATGCGCCGTCGGCTGCCGCGACATCCGAGGCCGAAACCGCTGCGGACAGCGATTCCGTCCAGCCGGACCGCGACCCCGTCAGCCCAGCCAGCGAGGCGGCCCAGTCCGCTCCCGAGACGGAAGCATCCATTCCGGCGGCGTCGGCAGCGCATTGGGACCGGGCGACGGACAGGGTGCGGTTCGACTGGCCCGCGATCGAGCGTGCAGCCTCGACAGAGGGTCCGAACCAGGGCATGGCCAAGCTGCTGGTCGCGGCCCGTGCGGAGGGCGCCAGCTCGCGCTGGCCGTTCTGAAGGGGCGCTGACCGTCAGGGCGGCGCACCTGCGCCATGGCTTCCATGGGCGCCGGAGCTTGGAGCAGATCGGGCTGGCCTTCCGGTCAAGCAGTGTTGTCGGTCCGCGCTACGGCTGGCATCCTGCCGGCGTTGCCGACCTGGATGGGGCTGAAGGCCTCCTCCTGA
>CALMVT010000336.1 GCA_937873175.1 uncultured Acetobacteraceae bacterium
GGCGTAGGCCGAGCGCCGCCAGCGGATGCTTCAACAGGGACAGCAGCGCCACCGGGGCCAGGCCGTCCGCGACCGCGTGGGCCAGCAGCCGCAGGAACGCGCCCGGCGGCGTGTCGCACAGCGGCTCCCCGGCGCTGTCATCGACGATCACGCCGTAGCGCCCCAGCTCCGCCGCCACGCGCACCGCAAGCTGCCGGTCCGGCGTCACCAGCACGGCGCGGGCATGCGGGTTTTCCAGCGCGTTGCGCAGCGCGAGGGCGATGGCAACCGCTTCCTCCTGCTGGTCCGCCGCTTCCAGCCGGGTCAGGCCCTTGATGTCCGGGGTCGCATGCACCCGCCAGCCGCCCAACGCCTGCGCGGGCATCAGCGACTGGCACAGCGCGGCGTCGCGGCCGGGCGAGACAGCCGGCGTGCCTTTCGGCTCCTCCCAAGGCTGCACGTCGCCGCGCGTCGCGCCGAGGTTGATCAGCAGCCGCTGCATCCCGCATTGCGGATGGCCGGGGTCAAGCTGCTCCCACACCGCCTCGGGCATCTGCAGGTCGAGGCCCGGCAGCACCACCATGCCCTTCGGCATGCCGGCGACGACGCGCATCAGCCGGGCCACCGCCTTGATGCCGCCCGTGGTGCCGGCAACGATCACCGGGCACTCCGCCGGGCGTTCGGACCAGGCTTGCGTTTGCGCGTCCAGCAGCTTGATCCCGCGCTCCGCCGCGTCCAGCAGGCCGTTGTCGGCGAGCCAGGCCGGCCAGGCCGTGGTCACGATGCGCAGGAACTCGATGGTGCGGCTCCAATGCTCGGCATAGCCGGCCTCGGCGGCGGCGGGCAGCGCGTCGGACAGCGGCACCTCGGCCCGGTGCGCCTCGTCCAGCAGGCGGGCCAGCTCCATCGCAAGCTGCCACGCGCGGTCGGCGGTGCCGGGCGCGCCGAACTGGCCTTCCAACGCCATCACCAGCCGAGTCAGCACCGCGAGCCGCCGCGTCCCGTCCACCGCCGGCGGCAGGTCGAGCGCGCCGGCCAGCGCCAAGGGAGCTTCGTCCAGCGCGCCCAAGGCGGCGACGCGCGGCAGCAGCGTCGGGCGGCCGTTGGACTGGCGCAGAAACGCCTCGCTCAGCGCACGAGCGGCGCGGCGGGTCGGCAGCAGGATCAGGCCGTCTGCCGCGGCGAGCGGGTCCGGTCCGGCGTGGTCCAACCAGTAGGTTGCCAACTCGTCCAGGAATGGCACGTGCGGCGGGATGGAACGGAGATTCATGCAAGCTGCTCCAGCCGCCCGGGCCAGCCGGACAGCACCGCCCGGCGGGCGTCGCCGTCCGCCAGGCTGAGGGTGATGGTCAAGGCATGGTCCGGGCGCAGGCCGCCCAGCCGCTCGGGCCACTCCACCAGCACGACCCCGTCCTGCGCGTCGTCCCAGCCGAGTTCGGCAACCGCGGCCGGGCCGTCCAACCGCCAAAGGTCGAAATGGTGCACCGGGCCAATCGGCGCATCGTAAAGCTGGACCAGCGTGTAGCTCGGGCTTGGCACCTCAAGCGCCGGGTCGGACAGCAGGGTGCGGAGCAGCGCGCGAGCCAGGGCGCTCTTGCCGGCGCCGAGCGGGCCTTCGAGCAGCACGGCATCGCCGGGCCGCAGCAAGCCGGCGATGCGGCCGGCCAGCGCCTCGGTTGCCTGAAGGCTGGGCAGGGGAATCGCGAGGGACGGCACGCCGGTATTTTTGCGCCTATCGGCAACGTTCGGCAAATGGCTTGATGTGGCGGCCGTCGTGTTTACCTAGGCGGGATGCCCGACCTCATTGAAACCGACGTGGCCATCATCGGCGCAGGCCCCGTCGGCCTGTTCGCCGCTTTTGAGTGCGGCATGCTGAAGCTGCGCTCCGCGTTGGTCGACGCGCTGGAGGAGGTCGGCGGGCAGTGCACCGCGCTGTATCCGGAAAAGCCGATCTACGACATCCCGGCGCACCCGGCGATTGCGGCCGGGCACCTGATCTCAAACCTTGAGCAGCAGATCCATCCCTTCGACGTGCCGCGCCTGCTTGGACGGCGGGTGGAGCGTCTTCAAGGCGAGGCCGGGGGGTTCGTGCTCGGCACCGATTTTGGCGACGAGATCCGCTGCAAGGCCGTGGTGGTCGCCGCCGGCGCCGGGGCGTTCGGCCCGAACCGCCCGCCGCTCGCCGGGCTGCCAGCATTCGAGGCGACGGGCGCGGTCCGCTACGCCTGCCGACGGCGCGAGGATTTCCGCGACCGCCGCGTGGTGATCGCCGGCGGCGGGGACAGCGCGGTGGACTGGGCGCTGTCGCTGAAGGACGTGGCGGCCAAGGTTTACGTGGTGCACCGCCGGGCGAAGTTCCGTGCGGCGCCGGAAACGGCGGCCCAGCTCGACGCCGCCGCCGCCCGAGGCGAGATCGAGATGGTCATACCCTTTCAACTTCACGCCCTGCACGGCGCGGGCGGCGTGTTGCAAGCGGTGGAGGTCGCGACCCTGGACGGGCAAACCCGGCAGCTCCCGGCCGACACGCTGCTGCCGTTCTTCGGCTTGTCGATGGAGCTTGGCCCGATCGCCGGCTGGGGCCTGGACCTGGAGCGCAGCCATGTGCAGGTCACGCCGGCCACCTGCGAAACCTCCGTGCCCGGCGTGTTCGCCATCGGCGACATCGCGACCTATCCAGGCAAGCTGAAGCTGATCCTGCAAGGGTTTAGCGAGGGTGCGATGGCGGCGCACGCGATCCATCCCATCGTGCACCCCGACACGGCGCTGCACTTTGAGTATAGCACCAGCAAGGGCGTGCCCGCGGCCTGAACACCTGGTAGGACCGAGCGGCAACAACGAGGCGCAGCATGACCAGCCCGCTGAAGGTCGCGGTCCAGATGGACCCGATCGAGACCGTGAACATCGACGGCGACAGCACCTTCGCCCTGATGCTGGAAGCGCAGAAGCGCGGCTTTGCCATGTGGCACTACGACGTGCGCCACATGTCGCTGCACGAAGGCATGGGCGAGTCGCGCACCGGGCGCCTGCTGGCCCGCGCCCGCCCGGTGGAGGTGCAGCGCGTGTCCGGCAACCATTACCGTTTCGGCCCGGCGGACATGATCGACTTGGCGGGCATGGATATCGTGCTGATGCGCCAGGACCCGCCGTTCGACATGGCCTACATTACCGCCACCCACATGCTGGAGCACATCCACCCGCAGACGCTTGTGGTGAACGATCCGAAATGGGTGCGGGACTCGCCGGAGAAGCTGCTGGTCACCCATTTCCCAGACCTGATGCCGCCCACGCTGGTCACCTGGGACCCCGAGGCAATCCGCGACTTCCGGACGAAATACCAGGACATCATCGTGAAGCCGCTGTTCGGCAACGGCGGCGCCGGGGTGTTCCGCATCAAGCCGGACGACGAGAACCTGGCGTCCCTGCTGGAAATGCACAACGCCCGGTCGCGCGAGCCGCTGATGGTGCAGCGTTACGAGCCGGCGGTGCGCCGGGGCGACAAGCGGATCATCCTTGTGGACGGCGTTCCCATGGGCGCGTTGAACCGCGTGCCGGCCGCGGGCGAGGCGCGCTCCAACATGCACGTCGGCGGCCGGCCCGAGGCATCAACGCTGACGGAACGCGAGCAGGAGATCTGCCGGCGTATCGGCCCGTACCTGCGCGACCACGGCCTGATCTTCGTGGGCATCGACGTGATCGGTGACTGCCTGACCGAAATCAACGTGACCTCGCCCACCGGTTTGCAGGAGATCGCCCGGTTCGACGGCATCGACTTGGCGGCGGCGATCTGGGACAGCATCGAGGCGAAAGTCGCCGCTGGCCCGGCATCGTGAGGTCCGGCCCGCCGTGCAAAGACGTGGCTAACCGGGAAAACTGACTCCGGCCAACGTCTCCGAAACCGCCCACAGCCGCTTTCCCGCCTCGGCATCCCACGCCTGCGGCATGACGCGCGCCGGCCCGGGCGGGCCTTTAATCTCGCCCAGTCCGGTCGGGCCGTAGTAGCCTCCCGCCTGCGCATCGGGCGAGGCGGCGGCGTGGATGAGCGGCAGCGCCCCGTCCGCGGCCGATTGCGCGAACAAGCGGAACCCCACGTCCAACAAGCGGCCCTTCGCGCTCGGCCCGCCGCCGCCAGGGCCGTTGGCGATCAGGTCCGTCGCCGCCCAGCCCGGATGCGCCGCGACGCTCACCAAGGGCCAGCCCTGCGCCTTGGCCCGCCGAGCCAGCTCCAGCGCAAAGATCAGCATGGCGAGCTTGCTTTGGCTGTAGGCCGTCCAGGCGTTGTAGCGACGCTCGCCTTGCAGGTTGTCCCACGCCATGCGGCCCCGGCGGTGCGCCACGCTGCTGACTTGCACCACGCGCGCGCCCGCCTCCGCCCGCAGCAGCGCCGGCATCAGCCAGGCAGTCAGCGCGAAGTGGCCGAGGTAGTTGACGCCGAACTGCAGCTCAAACCCGTCCGCAGTGGTGCGCCGGACGGGGGGCGCCATGATGCCCGCGTTGTTGACCAGGGTATCGATCACCCGCCCGGCGTCCTGCATCCGCTCGGCGAAAGCCTGGACGGAGGCGAGGCTGGCCAGGTCTAACATCTCGAACTCGACGGAAGTGCCGGGCACCTCCCGCCGCAGCCGGGCCAGCGCCGCTTCCCCTTTCGCGGCGTCGCGCCCGGCGAGCACCACATGCGCCCCGGCCCGCGCTAGGCCCGCCGCCGTTTCAAAGCCCAGGCCCCCCGTCGCCCCGGTGACGACGGCGCGGCCGGGCATGGAACGTGTCAGCAATGGGGGCGTGTCAGCAATGCGGCTCGGGGATCGAGAACTCGCTCAGCTTGCCCTGCATCACGAAGTCGGTGAAGTCCATCATCAGGTCGTCGGCGACGCCGTTGGCCCAGTATTTCATGCCGACTTCGTAATCCGGGCTACCGGCCGGCTTGGAGTCGTTTGTGGGCTTGATGGTACGGTCGAAAAAGGCGATGTGCACCCGGCCGCTCGGCAGCTTCGCCAGGTCCGGATAAGGCGATTCCGTTGGCTTGGGATTCCAACTTGTGATCGCCACCGAGCTGTCCTGGGTGCCTTTATCGCCGGTGCCGTCGAAGATTGGCAGGGTGATGAAGCGCTTGCCGGCCTCGGCGGCTGCGATGATGGCGGCGGTGTGCGCCATGGGGAACACGGTGCCGGGCGGGATCGGCATCGTGCGCTCCTCCGGCACGGTGTAGCGGATGGTGCCAGGGCCGCCCGTCTTGTCGAGGGAAGCGTCACCCTCGACCGCCTCGGTCACCGCGGTGTCGGTGGTTTGCCGCATGCGGAAGCGCATGGACAGCCCGTCCTTGCTTTCCCAGGTCGCGTAGTCCGACACCAGCTCGATTTCCTGGCCGTCATTGTTGGTGACGTTGAGCGACAGGCGCTGCCGGGTCGCCCAGCCGTCGCAGGCGTCGGTGATCTCGTAGGCCATGCTGCCGGTGGCCGCCTGCACATCGCCGCGGGCGCTGTCCATCTTGAGGCGGTACAACGCGCGGTGGGCGGCGAGCGGCACGGGATCGGCGGCGAGCGCCGGCAAGCTGAGGGCGCCCAAGGAGATGAGGGCGGCGAGAAGGCGCAGGCGCACTGCGGTTGCTCCGAATCTGGTCCGTTGCTGGACATAGGCCCGCCCGCCCC
The DNA here is from genome assembly GCA_937873175.1 of uncultured Acetobacteraceae bacterium. GTDB lineage: Bacteria > Pseudomonadota > Alphaproteobacteria > Acetobacterales > Acetobacteraceae > CAHJXG01. The sequence continues at coordinate 5,622 of CALMVT010000336.1, forward strand.
GCTGTGCCAGGGCTGCGCCGGAGCGATCGGATGAAGCTGTCCCGCGTCCGCGCCCGCTTACCGCAGGATGATCTCGACACGGCGGTTCTGCGGCTCGCGCACCCCGGCCGCCGTGGGCACCAGCGGGTGGGTGTCGCCGAAGCCCTGCACGGCGATCTCGGACTGCGGCACGCCGAGGCGGACCAGCTCGGCCGCCACGGCGCGCGCGCGGCGCAGCGACAGGCCCTGGTTGTAGGCAGGCGTGCCGCTGCGGTCGGCGTTGCCCTGCACCTCGATGCGGGTCGTCCGCACCCGGGTGGACGCGGCGGCGGCCTCCGCGACGATCTGGCGCGCGCGGTCGGAAAGGTCGGCGCGGTCCCAGTCGAAGAACACGAGGTAGCTGCGCGACGCTTCCGCCACGGTGGTGGGGGGCGCAACCGGCACCGGCGAGGGCGGCGGCGGGTAGTTGAAAGCATACCGCAGGGCCACGGCCATGATGCTGTGGTTGAAGTCGTCGCGCCCGGTGATCCGCTCGCGGCCGGCGATGTTGGGCGCGAAGTATTGCCCCTGGGCGGTACGGTTCGCGACGACGCCGGTGAAGCGGTACTCGGCGGTGACGGCCAGGCCGGGCACAACCTCGATCGGGAACGCAAGCCCCACGATGCCCTGGTAGGCGAAATTGCCGCTGGTGCCGGTGCTGCGGATCAGGAACTGGCCGGGGCTAGCGATCTGCACGTCCTGGTTATGCGACTGCAGATAGCCGGCCCCAACGCCAAGGTAGGGCGTGATGGCGAACGGCAGCGCGCCCAGGCCCAACAGGTTGGGGTTGAGGTCGAACAAGGCGTTGATGAAACCGCCATACTTTTCCTCGGTGCCCCGCACGGAGAGCGGCCGGCCGGCTTCGACGCGGGACAGGCTGTTGCGGAAATAATTTCCTTCAAGCTCAAGCCGCAGCCCGTTGCCGAAGCCGTAGCCCACGCTGGCCAGGGTGCGGAGGCCGGGGTCGAAGCGCAGCCGCGTGTCGGCCAGGCCGACGCCCGACCCGGCGACGCCGGTGAAGCGCGCCCGCTCGTCCTGCATGAAGTTCACGCCGGCGCCGACGCCGATATACACCCCGTTGATCGGCTGCGCCCGGGCGCCGGGAGCCACCGCCAGCAAGGGGGCGGTCAGCAGGGTCGCCGTGAGCAGGGTTGCGCGAAGCGGCATGTGCCATTCCCTCAAGAGTTGGTCGGCCGGTGCTGCAGCCGCGTATGCGACGTCATTACGCCAATGGGCCGTCCCTTGTTCGCGTATGCGCCAGTCCGGCCGCGCAATTCTCCTTCATTGTTGCAAGGCAGGCACAGCGCAGGGTGCCCCCGACGCCTGAAACCGTCAGTCGCGTGAGGATCGGCCAGCTTCGGGGGGGGCACGTCTGGAATCGGCGGACACCGGCCCCTTTATGTCGCAGGTGTCAAGAACGCAGCGAAGGCAAGAAGTACCGTGTACATGTCGAGCGCAGCCCAGCCGGTCAACCAGCCGGACGCACTCCGCCTTTTGTTGGATCGGCTCCATCGCGGCGCCGATGCGGCCCTGATCGCCGAGGGCGATGGCGGGCACGTGCTGCTGGACCTGGTGGCGGACTGCCTGTCCGGCCGCCGCACCCGGATCATCCGGGCGGAGGAGGTGCTGCCAGGCAGCTTCGCCGCACCCGTGCGGGACGATGCGGCGCTCGGCCGAAGCTTTCAGGCCCTGACGAAGCTCGACGGAACATGCGACCGCACCGTGCTGCTGGTCGGCGATGCCGAGACCCTTCCGCACCCCGCCCTTCGCTACATCCAGTTCGCGAGCCGCACCGCACCGCGTTTGCAGCTTGTCTTCTGCGGGACGCGGGCGTTCTTCGACACGCTGAACGCCGAGGAGTTTGCATGGCTCCGCGCGCGGCTGACGGCCGGCCCGGTCCTGGCCTTGGCCGCGCCGATCGCCGAGGACGCGGACGCGCCGCCGCCCGCCGTCCCCGACCCACCACCGGCACGGGCGGCGGCTGCCACGCTGCGCCTCGACGCACGGAGGCCGGCAGTCTCCACTGGCAGGCGCTCCACTGGCAGGCGCTCCTCCGCCGGCAGGCGTTCCCGGGCCTTGCCGCTCGGCGCATTGGCCTTGCTCGGCCTGGCGCTGCTCGGATTGGGCGGCGCGGCTGGTTTCGTGCTCGGCATGCAGGGCGCCCCCGACCGGCCGGAAGGAAGCCAGCAGACGGCATCCATTCAGCCGCCAACGCTTCCGGACGCTCCCGCACCAGGGACGCCCGGGGCTAGCGTCGCGTCCCGCGCAGACCCGGAGCCACCCTCTGCGGCGTCGAACGCCCCGCCCCCGTCCCCGCTTTCGCCTGCGGCGGCCGGCCGCGCGCAGGGTGCGGGTCCAGGGTCGCCGCCCGGCGAGCAGCCCACATCCCCGCCTGCGGCGGCGCCCAGCCCTGTTGTTACGGTGCGGTCGCAGCCGAAGCTCGGCGTGCCCGAGGACCCGCGCCCGTTGGAGGGCCTGGCGCGGAGCCTCGGACGGCCGAATGCCGCCCCCGCTGCCCCGCCGCGCGCCGCGGCGATGGCGGCGCTGGACAGCCGGATACGTCGGCTCAGGGAAGCGAGGGAACAGGCCGCGCCGCCGCCGCGTGACGACGAGTGGGTGCCGTCCCAGCCGGCGCTCGGCTCCTGGACGGCGCGGGAAAGCCTGCCGCCGCGCTTTATCGGCTCATACGCGACCGACGCCAACGGCGTCCGGGTGTTCCGCCCGGAGCCGTAAGCCGCAGGGCTAGATCCAGTGTGCCGGAACCCAGACCGACGTTTGGTTGTTCTGCTGCCAATACCCGTCCTGCCATAGCGTGCTGTGGCTGCCCCGGGCCACCCACTCGCCGGGGACCCAGACATAGTTGGCGCCATTCCAATCGTAATGGCCGGGCCGCCAGATCATGACAACGGACGAGGGCGGCGGCGCGGGAACCCGTTCCGCCCGGATAGGCGGCACCGGCGGATGATCGGGATAAACGGCGCTGCAGCCGTTGAGGGCCGACAGGCACAGGCTTAGGACAATGGCGCAGCGCTTCACGCGCGCCTCCCAAGTCGGGCAGTCCGGGCAGCAGCTTCCGGGCCTTTGTCGTTGCACAGGATCGCTCTGCGAGGGAAGCAGCGGCTTGGGGGACACATGGCGGGCGCGCCTCGCTGTTGCTTGCTCGGGTCCTGCGTCGCAGGCGTTGATGGCGATTTTGGAAGCGGGGTGCGGAACGCGCAATGGTTCATCGGACCAGGGCCATGGGAACAGCCGGCAGGGCCAGCCCTCCGGCTGTTCCCATGATGGGCCGTCCGGCACGGCGCTGGCCGGCCCCCAAGCATCGCGTCGATCCGCCGCGTGCCATGGGGCCAGCTTGGATGTGACGATCTTGACGCTCAAGGCGTCAAGGCTGCGGCTTCGCCTGCGGCGGCAGGTCAAGCCGCAGCGACAACTCGCGCAGCCGCTTCGCATCGACCGGCGCCGGGGCGCCCATCATCAGGTCCTCGCCCTGCTGATTCAGCGGGAACAGGATCACCTCGCGGATGTTCGGCTCGTCGGCCAGGAGCATCACCATGCGGTCGATGCCCGGCGCCGACCCGCCATGAGGCGGCGCGCCGTAGCGGAACGCCGCCAGCATGCCCCCGAATCGCGCTTCCACGTCGGCCGCGGTGTAGCCGGCGATCTCGAAGGCGCGCACCATGATGTCCGGGCGGTGGTTGCGGATCGCGCCCGACGACAGCTCGATGCCGTTGCACACGATGTCGTACTGGAACGCCTTGATCGTCAGCGGGTCCTGGGTGTTCAACGCCTCCAGCCCGCCCTGCGGCATGCTGAACGGGTTGTGGCTGAAGTCTATGACGCCCGTTTCTTCCACGATCTCGTACATCGGAAAATCCGTGACCCAGCAGAAGCGGAAGCAGTCCTGCTCCATCAAGCCCAGCTCAAGCGCGAGCCGGGTGCGGACCTGGCCCGCGAACTTAGCCGCCTCGTCCCGCTGCCCAGCGGCGAAGAACACGGCATCGCCGGGCCGGAGGCCGCAGGCGGCGCGTATGCCTTCGATCCGCTCGGCTTCCAGATTTTTGGCAATGGGGCCGCGCCCGCCGTCCTCCTCGAAGATAATGTAGCCGAGGCCGCCCGCCCCCTGCTCCCGCGCCCACTCGTTCAGCTTGTCGAAGAACCCGCGCGGGCGTGACCCGGCGCCCGGCGCGGGGATGGCCCGCACGATGCCGCCCGACGCCGCGATGCGTGCGAACAGGCCGAAGCCTGACCCGGCGTAATGCCGCGTCACGTCGGCGATGCGCAGCGGGTTGCGCAGGTCCGGCTTGTCCGAGCCGTATTCCAGCATGGCCTGCTCGAACGGGATGCGCGGGAACGGCGGCTGCGTCACCGCCCGCCCGCCACCGAACTCCTCGAACACCCCGGCCATCACCGGCTCCAAGACGGCGAACACGTCCTCCTGCGTGACGAAGCTCATCTCGAAGTCGAGCTGGTAGAACTCGCCGGGGCTGCGGTCGGCGCGG
>CALMVT010000337.1 GCA_937873175.1 uncultured Acetobacteraceae bacterium
AGGGGGCGGTCGAGGAATGCGTTCACCCGCTCGTCAATGTCCTTACACAGCTTGGAGACGGTGCTCTTGCTGATCCCGCTCAACCCCATGGCTTGCACCAACTCGTCCACGCGGCGGGTCGAGACGCCGCCGATCCACGCTTCCTGAATTACCGCCACAAGCGCCCGCTCGGAGGTCTTGCGCGGCTCCAGAAACGGCGGGAAGTAGGCAGGGCCGGAGCGCAGCTTGGGGATGCGGAGCTGCAATGTGCCCAGCCGCGTGTCCAGCGCGCGGTCGCGAAAGCCGTTGCGGTATGTCACGCGCTCGCCGGACCGCTCGTGGCGGCCAGCGCCGATCAGCCCGTCCACGTCCGCCTCCATCAAGAGTTGCACCACGGCCTCGGCCACCATACGGAGGAAGTCCTCGTCGCCGGCCTTTTGCATCAGCTCGGCCAGTGGCAGTCTGTTGTCGGTCATCGGGTCCTCTTCGGTTCGGGTTAGAGCCTCGCAACTCCACCCTAAACCGCCGATCCGATGGCCACCCCAGCCCACACCCTCACGGGCATCGAATTTCCACCACTCCCGCGGACACTACCTCGCCGGGCCTCCGCAAGGCGGCTGCCGGGGGGTGTAGGCCGCGCAAACCTCGTCGCCGACCTTTTGCCGCTCACGGTGCCCGAGGTCAGACGCCTGCTCTGGCATCTGGTCTGGACGCAACCGCCCAAACCGGACGCCGCCCTGCGCTAGTCAGCATGGCGCCGCAGACACCAGCAGCGCGCACGTCGTGCTCACTGGCACCGACGCATGCGCTCAATGTCACGGCCACGTAAACTCCGGCTGTAGTACTAGCTTGAGTGCGCCTCGGATCAGGCTGCAACCGCGACCAACAATCTCCGAAATGGAAAGGCCTGGACTGGTCCGAGTGCAGAGGGGAAGCGAGCTGATCTTGCTTTCACCCCATGCCCACAAACCGGCCTTGTCGTAACCACCGTGCCAAAAGTGCCGATCTGAAAAGTGTGTGATTTCAACGTGCCGCGCTACCAGTGGCACGGCGATAATCTGAAGGCTAGGAAATCAGCTTTCCATTTCCTGATTACGCATCTTCTTCAGCCGTGTTTGGGCAGGTCCGGTGCCCGGACACGTTGGATTTGAGCGAAGGACAGTGATGGCCCGCAACGCCGTGTAGTTCCAGAAAGGGCTCAGCGAGCCAGCTTCTGATCGGCAGTATGGCACCGAGGAGCAATGCCGGGCTGTGGTGATTGTGGCGCGGTGGCCCGACGTCTCTTGGTGCCCAGCTTGGGTTGGGCGGGAGCACAGTATGGTGACAACCCGCAGTTGGCCTTTTCTGCAGTTTTAGCGTTTACCGCGCTGACCTGAATGGAGTCCTACGCGGCTTTCCGATCTTCTGCAATATGCAGCAGGCGTGACGTAGCTGCTCAATGGCCTTTGGCAAGCGCGTCCTCGGACGAGTCAAGGTCCGGCCGGTGCAGACAAAGGTCATCCCGCCCGCCTACCTGGCACAGCGGCAGCTCGCAAGCCGACCGGCTGCCAAATTGACGGTGCCCGCAGATGTGTTTCACTGACTGCCATGGCGCAGAGCATCTACGACCGGTGGGATTTCTTCGAAGGCTATAGCCAACTCGGCCGTTCGGTGGAGGGTTTGGCTGGTGCCGCGGAGTGGCCCGCCCTCCGGTCCATGCTGCCGGACATGCGTGGCCTCCGGGTTGTGGACCTCGGGTGTGGCTTCGGCTGGTTTTCTCGCTGGGCGAGAGAACGAGGAGCGGCACAGGTTCTCGGCCTCGACGTGTCTGAACGCATGCTGGCCCGGGCGCGGGAGACCACCTTCGATGAGGCGATCACGTATGAGAAGAGTGACCTGGAAATGCTCAGCCTGTCGCCCGCCCAATTCGATGTCGCATACAGCTCCCTTGCCTTGCACTATGTCGAGGACGTTGCCCGCCTCTTCGCAGAGGTCCACAGCGCCTTGGTCCCGGGTGGCCGATTCGTTTTCTCGACGGAGCACCCGATCTACATGGCGCCGACGAAGCCGGGGTGGTCCGTGGATACCGAAGGTCGGAGGACGTGGCCGATTGATAGCTACCTCGTCGAGGGACGCCGGACGACAGACTGGCTTGCCCGGGACGTGGTGAAGTATCACCGGACGATCGGCACTACCCTGAACGCGCTTGTCCAGTGCGGCTTCTCCATCAAGCAGGTTGAGGAGTTCCGCCCAACCGCGCAGCAAATTGCCGACAGGCCGGAACTGGCGCAGGAACTCGATCGGCCGACGTTTCTGCTTGTATCCACCGGGCGGTAGCCAGTTGAAAGTTGGAGAGGGAGTGCAGCCATAAGGATTTGAGCGATTTTAGATCAAAGACATCGAGATGAACTGCTGATTGCCTAGATACATTGGCGTATTCAGATGCTACCAAAACTGCATCATATTGGGATTGCAGGGTTCACCGATCGGCATTTTTGGCACGGAGGTTACGACGAGGCTGAATGCCGTGTGTGTTGATTCAGGAACGCCAAGACCGCAGGATGATAACGCTCCGCCGCATCCCAGAACGGCAAATGGCCAGAGTCGCGGAAAACCACCAGCTCTGAGCGCGGCAGATGCTCGTGTGTTAGGCGAGCGTATTCGGGTAGCAAATAGTCCCACTCGCTGGTCGTGACCAGCGTGGGCACAGTGATGCGGTGCAAATCCGCCATGCGGTCCCAATCGCGCAGGGAGCCAGAGCAGTTAAAGAAGTGCGGCCCGAACATGGCCTTGAACGGCCCCTCACCGATACCTTCCGGCGCCATTGCGTCCAGCAGCGGCTGCGGCCAGCGCTCACACCGGCACATATGGCGATGCATCAACAGGGTGCGCGCGGCCATGTACTCAGCGTGCTCGGTTGTCCCCTCTGCCTCTCGCAATGCCATCATCCGAACGGTATCCGATCCAAGCGCGGTCTTTACCCGGTCGAATCCGCGGATCAGTCGGGGCATACTGGCGGCGCTGTTGCCGATGACCAGGGCGCGTACCCGGTCCAGGTGGCGCAGGCAGTACTCGATGCCCAACATGCCGCCCCAGGAGTTGCCCAGCAGGATGAACCGGTTCCAGCCGAGTTGGCGCCGCACCTCCTCAACCTCGTCCACGAAGCGTGCAACGGTCCAAAGCGATGGTTCATCGGGCCGGTCGGACCGGCCGCAACCGAGCTGGTCCCAGCTCACCACCTCGAACCCTTCAGCCGCGTAGTGGGAATGCGCGTGATACACATAGCCGCAAGGAACACCCGGGCCACCATGCACCAGCAGCAGTGGCGTGCCAGACCCGGTGCGATAACCGGCCAACCGATGTGGGCCGAAGCTGAGGGTGAACTCGGTCAAGTGATGGTTTCTCCCCGTGGCAGCTCCGGCGTGTGCTCGGCGAAATGGCAGGTCACCACCCGGTTCGCTTCCAGCGTCCGGGGCAGCGGCTCTTCGGTCAGGCAGCGCGGGGCGGCCATCGGACAGCGTGGGGCGAAGCGACAGCCTACTCCGGCGGCGCTGGCGCCCAGTGCCTCGCCGCGCAGCACCTCCCGACGCCGCGTCCGCTGCCGCGGGTGCGTGATCGGCACCGCCTCCAACAGCAGGCGAGTGTAGGGATGGTGCGGCCGGCGCAGCACTGCCTTAGCTGGGCCGATCTCGACGATGGCACCGAGATACATGACCGCGACGCGGTGGCTGAGATAGGCCACCGTGCCGATATCATGCGAGATGAACAGGTAGGACAATGACCGCTGTGCCTGCAGGTCGGCCAGCAAGTTCAAAACCTGGGCGCGCACTGAAACGTCCAGCGCCGACACCGGCTCGTCGGCCACCAGCATCTGCGGCGATACCGCCAGCGCGCGAGCGATGGCAATGCGCTGACGCTGGCCACCGGAGAACTCGTGCGGGAACCGGTCGAGCGAGCTGGCCGCCAGCCCGACCTGGTCGGCCAGCTCGACGACCCGAACCTGTATCGCGCTTCCCTCGGCCAGCCTATGGATGCGCAGCGGCTCGGCGATCAGGTCACGGGCGCGGATGCGCGGGTTGAGCGACGAATACGGGTCCTGGAAGATCATCTGCACCTTCCGTCGATAGGCCAGCACCTCGCGCGGCAGCAGCGTCGCCACCACCTGCCCGCCCACCAGGACTGAGCCAGCAGTTGGCGTGATCATGCGCATGATCATGCTTGCTAGGGTTGACTTGCCGCAGCCGCTTTCGCCCACCAGACCCAGCGTCTCGCCCGGCGCGATCGCGAAGCTCACGTCATCGACTGCCTTAACCGGCGGCGTTTGCCGAGCAAACAAGCTGCGGCGGCGCGGATACTCTTTGCGCAGCCCGTCCACGATCAAGGCAGCCGGAGTCGTGGGCGCGGCCAGGGCAGAGGAGGAACTCACGCCGCTCGCTCCCAGCAGGCGACGGCGTGACTAGACGTAAGCCGCTTCATCGGCGGCATGGCCTCGGCGCAGTGCCTGGTCGCGAGCGGACAACGCGGCGTGAACGGGCAGCCGGATGGCCGTTCGGCGATCGCAGGGACGCTGCCGGGCAGCTCGGCCAGCCGCGCGCGTGCCGGCGTGTCTGCCACCAGGGCATCAAGGCGGGGCACGGCGGCCAGCAAACCCTCGGTGTAGGGATGGCGGGGCGCGTCGAACAACGCGCCCGCCTCGGCTACCTCGACCACGTGACCGGCATAGAGCACCGCGATCCGGTCGGCCATCTCAGCCACCACTCCAAGATCGTGCGTGATCAGCAAGGCCGCGGTGCCGAGCCGGGCCTTGATGTCCAGCATCAGGTCGATGATCTGCGCCTGGATGCTGACGTCGAGCGCAGTGGTCGGCTCGTCGGCGATGATCAGGTCAGGCTCGCAGGCCAGCGCCATGGCGATCATGACACGCTGGCGCATGCCGCCGGACAGTTGATGCGGATATTGCCGAAGCCGCAGCCGCGGAGTGGTCAGGCCGACTAGGCCCAGCAACTCCACGACGCGCGCTTCGGCCCCGGCCCGGTCGTAAGCGAGGTGGAACTGCAGGCCCTCGGTGAGCTGCCGGCCGATGGTTAGCACGGGGTTGAGCGAGGTCATTGGCTCCTGGAACACCATGGCGATGCGGCGGCCGCGCATGTGCACCAACTCATCACGAGTCTTGTGCACCAGGTCGTCGCCACCCAGCAGCACCTGCCCGGCAGCGACGCTGGCACCTGGCGGCAGCAGGCCCATGATCGACAACGCCGTCAACGACTTGCCGCTGCCGGACTCGCCGACCAGGGCGAGCGTTTCGCCGCGCCGCAAGTCGAACGAAACGTTCTGCAAGGCCGTGACCCGGTCGGCGCCCTTGCCGAAGCTTACCGTCAGGCCGCGCAACGCGAGCACGGTGGCGCCCTCCGGCGACAAGCCGTCCATGCTCAGAGCATCCTCTGCCGCTGGCGGGGATCGAGCAGGTCGCGAACGCCGTCACCGAACACGTTGAACGCCATGACGGTCACGAAGATCGCGATGCCTGGCCCGATCACCAGCCAAGGTGCGCGGGTGATGTAGTTGCGCCCGGTGGACAGCATCAGGCCCCATTCCGGCGTCGGCGGCTGCGCGCCCAGGCCGAGGAAGCTGAGTGCCGCCGCGGACAGCACTGCTGCCGAGAAGCCGAGCGAAGCCACCACGATCATCGGCGGCAGCACGTTGGGCAGCAGATGCTTGACGATCACCCGCGCATGGCTTGCCCCCACAACCTGCGCCGAAGCGACGTAGGGTTTCTGCCGTTCGGACAGCACCACGCCAAAGGTCACGCGGGCATAGTACGGGATGGCGCTGATGCCGACCGCGATCATGGCATTGGTGAGATTGGGGCCAAGGAAAGCCACCAGGCCAAGCGCGATCAGCACGTCGGGAAAGGTGTAGAGCAGGTCCACAGCCCGCATCAGCAAGCCACTGAGCCATCCGCCAGCGTAGGCGGCGACCGCGCCGATCACAACCCCGCAGGCTAGGCCGATGCCAACCGCAACGACACCGATGTAGAGGGTGAACCGCGCGCCAAAGAGCACACGGCTGAGGATGTCACGGCCAAACTCGTCGGTACCCAGCAGGTGCGCCACACTGGGCGAGGACAGCCGGCGGCCAACGCCGATCTGATCGGGGCTGAACGGCGCGACCACGGGAGCGAACAACGCCAGCAACAGCACCACCAAGATCACGGTGCCGCCGATCATCACCGAGCGTGCGCGCAGCACACGACGCCACGCCTTGTTGCTCCGGCGTGGTAGGACAGCGGCGTCAGGTGGGGCATACGCAACCGGGTCGGAGGCAGCCGGGGAACCGTCCATCGACGCAAGCGGCCCGCTCACGCCACGGAGATCCGCGGATCGAGCCACGCATAAGCAAGGTCGAGCAGCACCGACATGAGGACGACGATGGTGGCAAACAGCAGAATGAAGCCTTGGATCAGGGGATAGTCACGGTAGTTGATTGCCTGGATCGCGAGCCGGCCAAGCCCGTTCCAACTAAACACGTTTTCCACTACCACCGCACCACCCATCAGATAGCCGAATACCACGCCGATGATGGTCACAACGCTGATCATCGCGGGCTTCAGCGCATGGCGGTACATGACCAACGTTTCCGGCAGCCCCTTGGCGCGTGCCGTGCGGATGAAATCCTCGTTGAAGACCTCGATCATTGAGGACCGAGTCATGCGTGCGATGATCGCCATGTAGGTGACCCCCAGCGTGGCCGCGGGGAGGATCATGCTTTTCCAGTCCTCGCCAGCGACCGGCAGCCATCCGAGTGTCATTGAGAAGGTCAGCACCAGCATCAGCCCAAGCCAGAAGTTCGGGATCGAGACACCGGCCACGGCGAACAGCATCAGCACGCTGTCTGCCCAGCTTCCCTTCCAATAGGCCGCCAGGAAGCCAAGCGGCATTCCGAAGCCGATCGCGATAGCAAGCCCGGTGAACGCGAGCGCGAAGGTGTTCGGCAGCCGGTCGAGCAGCAAGGTCGCCACCGGCTCGCTGCCGAAGATCGAGCGCCCGAGGTCACCATGCAGCAGGCGGCCCATGTAGTGGAAGTACTGCAGCCATATCGGCAGATCGAGCCCCAGCACATGCCGCATGGCAGCGAGCTGCTCCGGTGATGGCGAGGAGTTCTGCGCCATCATCATGACCACGGGGTCGCCGGGGATTAGGTGGATCAGCATGCAGACCAGGAAGCTCGATATGACCAGCGTCACCAGCGCGGCGAAAAGCCTGCGGAATACGAAGCGGGTCATTGGCTGCCGATCGCCCAGCGTCGCGCCATCAGGACGGCAGCTTTACGTCGTTGAAAATGGGCATAACGGTATAGCCCTGCTTAAAGCCCATGACGTTGCTTTTGGACGCCACGAGCCAGAACCAGCCCGGCGAGAACAATGGCACCTCGTAGGCGTTGGTCAGGAGGAACTTCTGAATTTCCTCTACTTTCGCTGCACGCTCTTCGCCCGACAGCGCGCGCTGCTCGACCAGCATCTTCTGTAGCAGGGGATCATCGACGCCCTGGCCGGCGTAGCCCGGCGGCTGCCACAGGAACACCAGGTAGTCGGGATCAGGGCCGGACATGCCCATGGTCCAGATCGCCGGAGTGCCAGTGGTCTCGCGGTTCTTGCCCGACATGTAGTCAACCCAGGTGGCGAACTGCCGCTGTTCAATCTTCACATTGACGCCGACCTCTTTCAATTCCTGCTGCATGACCACGTCGGCTTCGTCCCAGCCCTGCAACGGCGAGACCGACAGCACGAGGTCGAGCGGGTGGTCAGGGCCGTAGCCCGCCTCCTTCAGCAGCGCCTTGGCCTTGCCAGGATCGTAGGACGTCGCCCACTCGGCACATTTTTTTGGGTCGTAGCCGAGCAACCCTGGGGCAACTGGGCAGGGCGATGCCTGCACCAACCCGTTGAAACCGATATCGACCATCGCGTCGCGATCAAGCGCGTAGCCGATGGCCCGACGCACGCGCGGGTCGTTCAGTGGCGGTATCTTCGCGGTGAAGCCGAGGTAGGCCAACTGGCCGGTGCGGCCCGAGCCGGAATAGACGGTGAAGCGCTTGTTCTTGGCAAGGTCACTGGCGTCCTGCAAGGACGGTTCAGCAAAAGTAACCTCGCCGGTGCTGAGCGCGGCCATGCGCGCCGGGCCTTCTGGGACCACGCGGAAAATCAGCCGCTGCTCGTAAGGCGGGCCTGGGTTGGCGACCAGCGGGTTGTCGTTCACGTAGTCGGGGTTGCGCGTCAGCACGAGACGGTCGTTACGCACCCATTCGGAAAACTTCCATGGCCCGGTGCCGACCGGCTTGACGTCGCTGCCTTGGATCGTGCTGGGGCACATCATGAGCGCCTGCGCGCTCGCGAGGAAGGTGGGCAGCGGCGAGTAGGGACTGCCCAGCTTCACTGTCAAGGTGTCGCCCTCGACCGCGGTGCTGACGATGTTGCCGTAGGAGGAGGCGTTTGGGCTGCCGGTCTGGGGATCAATCGCGCGGTCGATGTTCCACTTGGCCGCCTGTGCGTCGAACACGCTGCCGTCATGGCACTTCGTCGCCGGCCGCATCTTAAAGGTAAAGGTCTGGTTGTCGGGGCTTGCGGTGTAGCTGCCGGCCAAGCCGCCGACGACGTGGCCCTTGTCGTCGAGATTCAGCAGTGTCGCATATATCTGGGTCATAACCTGGAACGAGATCGTGGTGGAAACCCGCGCGACATCGAGGCTGTCAGCATCCTGCGCCCTTGCAAACACGATATCACCCGCAGCGGCATTCGCCTGCGAGGTAGGCAGGGTGAACACGGTCGTGAGCAGGCTTGCGGCAAGCACGGTGCTGCAAGTAGTGTGACGGGGGATCACGATGCGACGTTCCTTATCAAAGATTGCCGTATGAATGCGACGAGTGGCGGAGTGCAGCTCCAGCCTGCTGGCCCTAGCGTTCGACGCCGGGCCAATCGCATTGGCGGCGGTTCTGGCAGCCATCGGCGGTTCGGCTAAGGCAGCCGCGTCATGATGGGTGTATTCCGCAGGCATCGGCATAGTCACCGCTCCAAACTCATGACGGCGCCCAGCATGGCTTGCCGTCACGGTGCGAGTAAGCAACCGGTGTGCCGCGTGCCGAACTATGTCGGACTGGGGTCGCGATAGCAGGCGATTTGGACTGCGTGCCCGTGATTACGCCGTGGCAGCGACGCCGGTAACCTCGGCCCAAACCTGGAAAGCTCGGGTGCGGGAGGTTCGATACTGGGGAGCGGGCACTTGAGGGCGGCGAAGATGGAAGAGGTTGTTGACCCCGTCATGCGCAGGTAGGAAGCGCTGTGCTTGGCCGGCTGACTTGAACTGCTTTATCTTCCGTTCTTGCCGCCGTGTCGGCTGGTGCGAGGTCTCCGCCCTGTTGTTCAGCCCTTGTGCTTGCGGTGCGCGACGGAGGGCATCACGCGGCACTTGGCCGCCGCATAGCTTGCCAGCTTGTCGGTGATCATGACACGCGGCGGGCGGGTTTGCTTCTTCAGCAGCTTGCGCAGCAAGCGCTTAGCGGCCTGCTTGTCGCGCCGGCTTTGCACCAGGATGTCCAGCACGATCCGGCTATCGCTTCCCGGCCGAGATCATCAGCCATGCGGTCTGGCTCTACTTCCGATTTCCGCTCAGCCTGCGCATGGTGGATGAATTGCTGGCAGCGCGCGGCATTCTCGTTAGCCACGAGACTGTGCGTCAGTGGGCGCTAAAGTTCGGGCTGGCGTTTGCCAACCAGATCCGCCGCAGGCTGACAGTCGTGGGCAGCGCCCGGTCAACTTGCGTTAGGGGTCTTTAACACAAGTAGAGGCCAACAATGTGCCGCATGCGAAAGCAATGTGCTATTTTGCTTTCAAAAACGTTGGCCTGTGCGCTACCAGCAATAGGCTAGGTCGTGGTGACGATTTCAGCCTGAATGGGTTCCGGTTCGACGACGGGCGT
>CALMVT010000338.1 GCA_937873175.1 uncultured Acetobacteraceae bacterium
GACCTGCGCGACCCTCATCGCCGCAACAGCCCGAACGCGGCCGCGGCGGCGTCAGCCACCGCCAACCCGTCCATCGGCGCAGCGCCCGGCGGTCCCGGCGCCACGGCCACCGCCGTTTGCCGGCCGGCGGGCGCGTACTCGGCCACGGGACTCGGGCCGAACAGCCCCAGGGTCGGCGCGCCGGCGGCGGCGGCGAGGTGCATCAGCCCGGAGTCGTTGCCGACAAAGAGCTTGCAGCGGGACAGGCAGGCGGACGCTTCCGGCAGCGACAGCCGGCCGGCAAGGTCAACCGCGTCCGGCAAGGCCGCGAGCACCGGTGCCGCCATGGCCTGCTCGCCCGGACCCGGGCCGGCGAACACCACGGGGCGGGCGCCAGGCAGCATCTGGTCCCGCACGGCGCGGAACAGCGCCGCGAACCGATCGGGCGGCCACACCTTGCCGGACCAGTTGGCCGTAGGCCCCAGGCCGACGTAGCGCGGCCCCGGCGGCAGCAACGCGTCCGCCCGCGCCTGGTCGGCGGCGTCGGACCAACTGATCGGCAAGGGCGGCGGCGACAGGCCCAGCGTCGCGCCGAGCTGCGCCAGCTTGTGCCCGGCCCGCCGCCCGCCGCGCATCACCGCGCGCCGCCGGGCTGGAAGCAGAAAGGAGAGCGCGGAGCCGCGCAGGTCCACGATTAAATCCCAAAGGGTGCCCGCCGTGCGCCGCCACAGCGCCAGCCAATGCAGGTCGAGTCGCCGCTTGACGACCACCAGGGTGGCGTCGCGCCGCGGCATCCGGGCGAACACGCCCTCCGCCGCCGGGCCGCAGGCAATGGTGAAGCGTGCGGCGGGATGGGCGCGCAGCAGGTGGTCGAGCAGGCCAGTGGACAGGACCGCATCGCCGATGCGGGTCGCCGTGATGAAAAGGATGCGCATGCCGCGCCGGTGTAGCACGGACGCCGCGCTGCGCGAGCCGGCCCGGCTTAAGTTCGGTCCCGGCTTGAGTTCGGCAGCTCGCCCCCCCACGTCGCCGTGCATGAGCATTCTCGCCTTTTTGCCCAACCGCGCCGTCATCGAAGTGAGCGGCGAGGACCGCGTGTCGTTCCTGCAAGGCTTGGTGTCGAACGACGTGGCGGAGGCCTGGCCGGGCCGTGCGGTTTGGGCGGCGCTGCTGACGCCGCAGGGCAAGTGGCTGGCCGACTTCTTCATCCTGGCAGACGGGGCGCGCCTGCTGCTGGACTGCGAGGCCGGGCAGGCGGCGATGCTGGTGCAGCGACTGACCCGGTTCCAGCTGCGCGCCAAGGTGACCGTGCAAGCCGTGCCGCTGCAGGTTTATGCCGCCTGGGGCGGGGCGGCGCCGGAGGCGGGCATCAGGGCGCCCGACCCGCGCACCCCCGACGCCGGGTGGCGCATGCTGTCCGACGTGCCGCTGCCGACCGATGCGACGGCGGAGGACTGGGACCGGCACCGACTGGCACTCGGCTTGCCGGACGGCTCGCGGGACATGGAGGCGGAGAAGACGACGCTGCTGGAAGCCGGGTTCGACGAGTTGCATGGGGTGTCGTGGACCAAGGGCTGCTACATGGGCCAGGAGCTAACGGCGCGCACCAAGTACCGCGGCCTGCTGAAGCGGCGGCTGGTTCCGGTGCGGTTCGACGGTGCCGAACCGCCGCCGGGCACGCCCGTGCTGCGCGCCGGGGCAGAGGTGGGCGCCATGCGCTCGGCCGTGCCCGGTTTGGGCCTGGCTCTGCTGCGGCTGGACGCGATTGAGGCCAGCAACCTGGCCTGCGGCGAAACCGTCTTGCGCCCCACGCCCCCGGCTTGGATGCAGTTAGCGCCCGTCAGGCTGGCGGGCGCGCAGTCGGCATAGCCAGCCGCCGCCCGACCCAATCGGGGCGGGGCAACGCCGCATGGGCTTCCGCCGCAGCCGCGACCAACTCGGCGGTGTCCGGCAAGAACGGCACGACGCGGCGGGTTTGCAGATCGACGTGCAGCAAAATGACCTCTTGCTGCGCCGCCACGGCGCCATCGGTTCGACGCATCTCGTGCGCCAGGTGGATGCGCTTGCTGTCAGCCCCCAGAACCTGCGTCGAAACCTGAATCTCGTCGCCCAGCAGCAGTTCAGTTTTGTAGAGGATGTGGCTTTCAACCGCGAAGGTACCGTGCCGCGTGCACTCGCGGTAGGGCGCGCCGAGGCCGATGGCGTCCCAAAGATGATCGATCGCCCCATCGAACACGACGACGTAGTAGGCCATGTTCATGTGGCCGTTCTCGTCGATCCATTCGGGGCGCACGGTTGCAGCGCGGCCGGTGAACGGGGCGGGAATGCCGCCCCGCCCCCTGGGCGTCACGCGCTAGGCGTTCTCGTCGAAGCCGCCGCCGTCAAACCCGCCGCCGCCTTGGTCGAAGCCGCCGGGATCGGCGCCCCCATCATAGCTAGCCTGCTGGACGCCGCCGCCGCCGAAGCCGGACCCGTCATCGTAGCTCACGGGCTGCCCGCTGCCGGCGAAGGGGTCGGCGCTGGCTTCCTGGGTGTAGCCGGCGGTCGGGTCCGTGCCGGCACCATCGAACGCGGTCGTGGACGCGCCGCCGCCGAGCAGGCCCTCGGCGCCACCGCCGCTATGCCCGCTGAAGGCGTTCATCAGGGCGTTGCCAACGAACATGCCGCCGGCCACGCCCGCGGCCGTGGTCAGCGCCGAGCCGAGGAAGCCCGACCCGCTGCGCTGCTGGAACATGCCGGGCTGGTAGTTGGGCGGATACTGCGGCTGGGGCGGCGGCGAGCTCGGCTGGAACTGCTGGCCGCCGTAGCCGGACGGGCCGCCGAAGCCGCGCTGCTGCTGTCCCTGACCACCGCCGCCGAACAGGCTGCCGAAAAAGCCCTTTTGCTGCTGCGGCGATTGCTGGCTGGCCTGCTGCGCCGCCTGCTGGGTCTGCTGCAGTTCCCATTCCAGGCGGCGGATGCGATTCTGCGCTTCGGCGAATGCCGCTTCCTGGACCAGCGCGGTTTGCGTGATGCGGTAGCGCGCTTCCGGGTACTGCTGGAACTGCTGAGTGATGAAGGCGTCGGCCTCGCGGTCGATCGGCGGCAGGGCGGGCTGCGACTGCGGCACGCTGCCGCCGGGTCCTGCCATGAAGCCGCCGCCTTGCGGCGATCCGGCGACCCTGGCGATGAACCGGGCGATAAGGTCGCGTTCTTCGTTCGTCATGAGACTTTCCGCGCGTTTGTTGCAAGGATCGAGTTGGCCCGCGCCCAACTCTGGTTCAAGTGGGCAAGCGGAGGCGCCGCCACTCAATGACGGGGCAGCGGTTTTCAACGACTTGCAGGCCGGCTGCGCGGCCCGTTGCCGCCGCCGCGGCGTCACCCACCCCAAGTTGCAGCCACACCGTTCGGGCGCCCAGCCGGATCGCATCCGCCATGATCGGCGCAACCTGGTCCGAAGCGCGGAACACGTCCACCATGTCGAGCGGCCCGGCCTCGTCCAGCGTCGCCACCACGGGCCGGCCGTGCAGCGTTCGGCCCGCGACGCCGGGGTTCACCCCCACCACGTCGAAACCGCGGGCAACCAGGAACGCCATGACGCCGTGGCTCGGGCGCTCCGGCTTGGGGGACGCGCCGACAACGGCGATGCGGCGGGTGGTGAGGAGGATGTGCTCGATCGGATCGGTCATGATGGCCTCAACGCGCGAGGGCGCCTGCGGCTTCCTTTGCAGCGGCGGCGTCATTATGGTGCGCCGCGACGCAGAAAACGCCGGGACCCATGACCGCATCGCCGCCCTCCTTCCAGGAGATCATCCTGCGCCTCCATGCCTTCTGGGCGCGGCAGGGCTGCGTGATCCTGCAACCCTACGATGTGGAGATGGGCGCTGGCACCTTCCACCCGGCCACCACGCTGCGCGCGCTCGGCCCCCGACCCTGGCGCGCCGCCTACGTGCAGCCCAGTCGGCGGCCGACGGACGGGCGGTATGGGCAGAACCCGAACCGGCTTGGCCATTACTACCAATACCAGGTCATCCTGAAGCCCAACCCGGCGGATTGCCAGGCGCTGTTGCTCGACAGCTACCGCGCCATCGGCATCGATCCGCTGCAGCACGATGTCCGCTTTGTCGAGGACGATTGGGAAAGTCCGACGCTGGGCGCCTGGGGCCTAGGTTGGGAGGTGTGGTGCGACGGCATGGAGGTGACGCAGTTCACGTATTTTCAGCAGGTCGGCGGCCTCCCCGTCGCCGTGCCCTCCGCCGAGTTCACCTATGGCCTGGAACGGCTCGCCATGTACGTGCAGGGGGTCGAGAACGTATATGACCTCGACTTCAACGGCGCCGGGGTGAGCTACGGCGACGTGTTCCTGCGGTCCGAGCGGGAATACAGCGCATACAGTTTCGAGCGCGCCGACACCGCCTTGCTGTCCCGCCACTTCGCCGATGCGGAGGCGGAATGCGCCGCGCTGCTTGCAGCCGGGCTGCCGTTGCCGGCCTATGACCAGTGCATCAAGGCGAGCCACCTGTTCAACCTGCTCGACGCCCGCGGCGTGATCTCGGTGACGGAGCGCGCCGCGTATATCGGCCGGGTGCGGACGCTGGCGCGCGGCTGCTGCGAGGGGTGGCTGGCCGGGGAGGCGTTGGTTGTTTCCGAGTCGTGAGCGGAGTACTGTGCCGCAATGGAAGAGGGTCTGACCATCGAGAGCGAGGAGGCTGCGAGCCTGGCAACCACGCTTGCCACCCTGCGCGGAGAAAGCATCGAGGCCGTGGTGACGACCGCATTGCGGGACGCTTTGGAACGCGACCGGGCCGTAAAGGAAGGTGCTTCGGCGCCGCACCAAGAGGACACCGAGTACCTGGAACTGCGGAAGATCGTTGACGACATCCACCGCCATCTGCAGCACCCGCTTCCCAGTTGGGACTATTCCTGGCTCTACGACGACGAAACGGGCCTGCCGCGGTGATCGTTGACAGTTCTGCGCTCATGGCGATCGTGCTGAAGGAGCCGGACGGTGACGTTTACCTTCGGGCATTGTCAAAGACGCGCAACCGAAAGATCAGCGCCGCCACATGGGTTGAGGTCCACATGGTCGTGGACAACCCCAATCAGAATCAGGCTGCGAAGGTGCGGTTTGAACATCTCATGGACCGGTTGAAATTCGAGGTTGTCGCCGTTGATGCGGACACGACGTGGGCCGCCCGCAGGGCCAACCAGGATAATGGCAGGGGCCGTCACCCAGCCCGGCTCAACTTTGGCGACTGCTTCTCCTATGCTCTGGCCAAGCAGACCGGCGAACCCCTGCTGTTCAAAGGCAACGATTTCAGCCAAACCGACGTCGTTTCAGCACTCCCCTGATGCCAGATCTGCTGCTCGAACTGTTCAGCGAGGAAATCCCCGCGCGCATGCAGGCGCGGGCGGCGGACGACCTTGCGCGCCTGCTGACCGAAACGCTCGCCCCGCTCGCGCCCGCGGACGTGCGAACGTTCCACGGCCCGCGCCGCATGGCGCTCGCCGCCGCCGTGCGGGAGGACGTGCCCGCCCGCAGCAGCAGCGAGCGCGGCCCGCGCGTGTCCGCGCCGGACCAGGCGCTGGCCGGCTTCCTGCGCAAGCATGGCGCCACGCGCGACCAACTGGCGCGGGACGGCGAGCATTGGGTGCTCACCCTCGAAACCCCCGCCACCCCGGCGGCCGATCTGATCGTCGCCACCCTGCCCGGCTTGCTGCGCCGTTTTCCCTGGCCGAAGTCTATGCGCTGGGGCGACGGCAGCGCCTTCACCTGGGTGCGCCCGCTGCGCCGGGTGCTGTGCGTGCTGGATGGCCAGGTCGTGCCGTTCAACCTGGCGGACGGCGCGGATGACGGGCACGGCCTCGCCGCCGGCAACGAGACGGAGGGCCACCGTTTCCACGCTCCCGGCGCGTTCGCCGTCGCCTCCCTCGGCGATTGGCAGGACGGCCTGCGTGCCCGGCGGGTGATCCCGGAAGCCGGGGAGCGACGCCGCCTGGTGGCGGAGGGCGTCGCCCGCCTCGCCGCCGCCGAGGGGCTTGAGGTCGTGCCGGACGACGGCTTGCTGGACGAGGTCGCCGGGCTGGTGGAATGGCCGGTGCCGCTGCTCGGCCGGATCGACGCGGCCTTCATGGACCTGCCGCCGGAGGTCATGCAGGTCAGCATGCGGGTCAACCAGCGCTACTTCGCGCTCCGCGATCCAGAAGGCGCGCCCGCCGACCGCTTCGCCTTTGCCGCCAACATCGAGGCCCCGGACGGGGGCCGCGCCATCGTCGCGGGCAACGAGCGCGTGCTGCGGGCACGGTTCAGCGACGCGCGGCATTTCTGGGACCTGGACCGCCGCACGGCGCTCGCCGACCGGGTGCCGGCGCTGGATGGCGTCACCTTCCACGCCAAGCTGGGCAGCCAGGGCGCGCGGGTGAAGCGTCTCATGCGCCTCGCCGAGACCATCGCGCCCGCGGTCGGCACCGACCCGGCGCTCGCCCGGCGTGCCGCCCTGCTCGCCAAGGCGGACCTCACCACCGGCATGGTGGGCGAGTTCCCGGAGCTGCAAGGCGTCATGGGCGGCTACTACGCCCGGCACGACGGGGAGGACCCGCGCGTGGCCGACGCCGTGCGCGACCACTACGCGCCGAAAGGCCCCGGCGACCCGGTGCCCACGGAGCCGGTCGCAATCGCCGCCGCCCTGGCCGATAAGCTGGACCAGCTCGCCGCCTTTTTCGCGGTGGGCGAGGTGCCGACCGGCTCGGGCGACCCCTTCGCGCTGCGCCGCGCGGCGCTCGGCGTCATCCGCACCATTCGCGAGAACCGGCTGCGCCTGCCCTTGGCCGAAATCTTCGAGGCGGCGGGCCAGGACCTGCCGGCCCCGGTGCCGGTGCCCGCGCTGCTGGCGTTCCTGGCGGAGCGCCTGCGCATCCAGCTCCGGGCGGAGGGGGCCCGGCATGACGTTCTGGCGGCGGTGTTCGCTGCCGGGGCCGATGACGACCTGCTGCGCCTGCTGGCCCGCGCCGACGCGGTGGCGGCGTTCCTCCTCACGCCGGTCGGCGCCGACCTGCTCGCCGCCAGCCGCCGCGCCGCCAACATCGTGCGGATCGAGGACAAGCGCGACGGCCCGCACGCCGGGCCGGTCGAGCCGGACCTGCTAGGGGAGCCGGAGGAACGCGCCTTGGCCGCGGCCCTGGACGAGGCCGAACCCGCGGTGGCGGACGGCATCGCTCGGGAAGGGTTTGCCGACGCGATGCGGGCGTTGGCCGGGCTGCGCCCGCCGCTCGATGCGTTCTTTGATCAAGTGACCGTCAACGCGCCCGACCCGGCGCTGCGCCGCAACCGTCTCCGCCTACTTACCCGAGTGGGCGCGGCCATGGGCCGTGCCGCGGATTTCTCTCGTATCGAAGGCCTGGAAAAAGCATGACGAAATGGGTGTACAGCTTCGGCGCCGGGCACAACGAGGGCCGCGCCGACATGCGCAACCTCCTGGGCGGCAAGGGCGCGAACCTGGCAGAGATGGCCAGCATCGACCTGCCGGTGCCGCCGGGCTTCACCATCACCACGGAGCTGTGCACGGCCTATTACGACAACGGGCGCAAGTACCCAGACGACCTGAAGCAGCAGGTGGAGGACGCGCTGGCGCGGGTGGAGGAAGCGGTCGGCCTGCGCTTCGGCGACGCTACCAAGCCGCTGCTGGTTTCCGTCCGCAGCGGCGCCCGCGTGTCGATGCCGGGCATGATGGACACCGTGCTGAACCTCGGCCTCAATGACGAGACGGTACGCGGGCTGGAGGCGGCGTCCGGCGACCCGCGTTTCGCCTGGGACAGCTACCGCCGATTCATCCAGATGTATGGCTCTGTCGTGCTGGGCGTGGACCACCACCGCTTCGAGGAGATCATCGAAACCGCGAAGATGGACGCGGGCGTGACCGAGGACACGGCGCTCACCCCGGACGATTGGCGGCGCGTCGTGGCCGAGTACAAGGAGATGGTGGTCGCCGAGCGCGGCGCCCCCTTCCCCATGGACCCGCACGAGCAGCTTTGGGGCGCCATCGGCGCCGTGTTCGGCAGTTGGATGAACCCGCGGGCCAACACCTACCGCCGCCTGCATGACATCCCCGCCACCTGGGGCACCGCCGTGAACGTGCAGGCCATGGTGTTCGGAAACATGGGCGACGACTGCGCCACCGGCGTCTGCTTCACCCGCGATCCCAGCACGGGCGAGAACATCTTCTACGGCGAGTTCCTGGTGAACGCCCAGGGCGAGGACGTGGTGGCCGGCATCCGCACGCCGCAGCCGCTGTCGAGCCTACGCGCCCACCCCGGTGAGGTCAGCATGGAACAGGCGCTGCCGGACGCCTACGCCGACCTGGTGCGCGTGCGCGAAACGCTGGAACGCCACTACCTCGACATGCAGGACATCGAGTTCACGGTGCAGCAGAACAAGCTTTACATGCTGCAAACCCGCAGCGGCAAGCGCACCGCCGCCGCCAGCCTGCGCATCGCGGTCGAGATGGCGGATGCCGGGCTGATCGACCGGGAAGAAGCGGTGCGCCGGGTCAACCCGGCGTCGCTCGACCAATTGCTGCACCCGACGCTCGACCCCAAGGCGGACCGCAAGCTGTTCAGCAAGGGCCTGCCCGCCAGCCCCGGCGCCGCGTCCGGCGCCGTGGTGTTCAGCGCCGACGAGGCCGAGATGCGCGCCGCCAAGGGCGACGCCGTGGTGTTGGTCCGCATCGAGACCAGCCCCGAGGACATCCACGGCATGCACGCCGCCCGCGGCATCTTGACCACCCGCGGCGGCATGACCAGCCACGCCGCCGTGGTGGCCCGCGGCATGGGCCGCCCCTGCGTCGCCGGCGCCGGCGGCGTCAGCGTGGACTACGGCGCGCAGACCCTCTCGGCCAACGGCCAGACTATCCGGGAAGGCGAGACCATCACCTTGGACGGCGCCACGGGCGAGGTGTTCGTGGGCGCGGTCGCGATGATCGAGCCGAGCCTGTCCGGCGACTTCGCGAAGCTGATGGGCTGGGCGGACGACGTGCGCCGCCTGGTGGTGCGGACCAACGCGGAAACGCCGCTCGACGCGGAAACCGCGCGCAAGTTTGGCGCGGAGGGCATCGGCTTGTGCCGGACCGAGCACATGTTCTTCGACCCGGAGCGCATCGGCGCAGTGCGGCAGATGATCATGTCCACGGACACGGCCGGGCGGCGCGACGCGCTGAGCCGGCTGCTGCCGTTCCAGCGGGAGGATTTCGTCAAGCTGTTCCGCATCATGGCGGGCCTGCCGGTCACGATCCGCCTGTTGGACCCGCCGCTGCACGAGTTCCTGCCGCACCAGGAGGGCGAGCTGGCCGAGGTGGCGGACGCGCTCGGCATGGACATGGCGCAGGTGCGCCGCCGCGCCGCCGAGTTGTCGGAAGCGAACCCTATGCTCGGCCATCGCGGCTGCCGTTTGGGCATCAGCTACCCCGAAATCTACGAGATGCAGGCCCGCGCCATCTTTGAGGGCGCGGTCGCAGCGGCCAAGGAAACCGGGCTGGCGCCGGTGCCGGAAATCATGATCCCGCTGGTGGGCAGCCGCCGCGAGCTGGAGATTACCCGCGCCCAGGTGGACGGCGTGGCGGCGGCGGTGTTCAAGGAGCAGGGGCAGACGATTGAATACCTGGTCGGCACCATGATCGAATTGCCGCGCGCCGCCATCGTCGCGGACAAGATCGCGGAGATCGCGGACTTTTTCTCCTTCGGCACCAACGACCTGACGCAGACGGTGTTCGGCCTGTCGCGCGACGACGCCGGGCGGTTCCTGCCGGCCTACGTGGACGCGGGGATCTTCCCCAAGGACCCCTTCGTATCCATCGACGTGGAGGGCGTCGGCGCCATGGTGCGCATGGCGGCGGAGAAGGGACGGGCGACCAAGAACGGCCTCAAGATGGGCATCTGCGGCGAGCACGGCGGCGACCCGGCAAGCATTTCCTTTTGCGAGGAGGTCGGGCTGGATTACGTGTCGTGCAGCCCGTATCGGGTGCCGGTAGCGCGGCTGGCGGCGGCGCAGGCGGCGCTGGGGGTTGGGGTGGACCGGACGGCTTAGGCGACGGGGCCATCTGGAAGCCGTCTTGGCCCGCCCGCGCGGCGTGGGTTGTCAGAATGGGGGGTGCAAAGACATGAGCCAGGCGCAATCCAGGTCAATGACCTCAAGCGAGTTCTTGGCCTGGGAAGCCGATCAGGAACTGAAATGGGAGTTCGATGGCCTTCAGCCGGTCGCCATGACCGGCGGCACCCGGGCGCATGCTGTGCTCCAGGGGAACCTTCTCAGGGCGCTGGCTAACCGGCTCGACGGTAAACCCTGCCAAGCCTACAGCAGCGATCTCAAAATCCAGACCGGCTCCGGTTACCGCTACCCCGATGCCTCGGTCAGTTGCACGCCGTTTCCGGACAACGAGACAGTGGTTGCCGAACCCGTCGTGATCTTCAAGGTGTTGTCGGCCAGCACGTCCAGCGATGACCGGACCATCAAACTCTCCGAATACCAGTCGCTGCCCTCGGTCCGACGCTACATCATGCTCGAACAGGACCGGGTTTTCGCCACGGTGATCACCCGCACGGCTACCGGATGGGACCACGCCCTCATCGGCCAAGGCGGCACGCTCGCCATGCCGGAGATTGGCGTCGAGCTTCCTATCGCGGAGCTATTCAACGGGCTGGCGCTCACCGCGGCTCCGCAAGCCGTCGCACCCGCTCCGGCCTCCTCCGAAGCTGGCTGAGGCCGTAGCGTCGCACAACCGACACGGTCCTGCGTCTATCCACGGCGGTTGCCAGCGCGTTGCCGGCTGCTGATCTCGGGAAGCGGCTCGGCCGAAGATCGTGCGCTAACCAGTCGTGTGCTAACGTCGCCTATTTCAGGTTGCCGGCAGTCTGCTCCAACACGGGAACAGGCTCGTATTTCCTTTCCACAACCAAGTAGCGCAACGTTGTTTCGCCAACGTTGGTCAGCTCATGCCAAGCAATGGGCTGGCTGTTTGTGAACGTATCGGCACGAACATCGACCTGCCGCGTTCCGTTGTCATCTTGGATTTGGCCCTTCCCGCCGCTCAGCACGTAGCTGAGGTAGCCAGGGTGGGAGTGGCGGAGATGGGCAGACCCCGGCGGGAACGTGCAGCGCGCGATCCGGACCTGGGCGTCCTCAAACAGCTTCTCGCAGGGCTTCTGGCCTTGCCAATCGACGGACAAGGCGTCCGGAACGCTTTCGCCTCTGAGAGTGTGCGGAACCAATGAAGTTGCAACTCCGACAAGAACAGACAACGCCCGATACATGGCAAACCTCCTTTGCCGACCGCGATTATGAGGCGCCGGACAGAGTAGCCGTGGTTCAGGCAAGACCCGCCCGACAGGCGCGACTGTGCTGCCTTTCCGCTTCGGAGGCAAAGAATTTCCAAACCGACGATCTTGCTTCGGTGCAGCAAAAGCACCGGAAATTATCGACCGCCGCGCCGGGCGACGCCTTTCAGGTAGCCGCCAAGCCTCTTTATCCACCCCGAGGCGTGTGCCATCTCACCGACGGGCTGCAATTGGGGCACCGCCGTTGCAGTGTCTGACAATCCGGCGGCATCATCCGTGTCGCCCATGCGGTCAGCCGCAACGCGCTCGCCCTGCAGCGCCGGCAGCGCAAGTGGCCCCTCCGGCTCCAACGCCTGCACCAGTGCGAAGCGCCGCCGGGCCGACGCCAGGTCGCCATCGGGCGCCAACTCCAGCATGCCCAGGCAAAACAGCGCGTCCCGCTTGCCGGCATCCCACGGCTCGCCCGGCCGCCACGCTTCAAGCGACGCCGCATCCAGGTCATGCCGCGCCTGCACTTGCCGCGCCAGGTCCGTCCGCCCGGCGTTCACCAACCCCACGAAGCAACGGCGCGCGATAACGACTCGGCCGGCCGGGTCAGCCTCCACCGCGGCGTCCAGCGCGGCCAGGGCGCCGGGATCGGCCCGGTCCGCCAAGCTCGCCGCCAGCATGGCCAACGCCGCGCGCTCGACGCCGATGGTCGCCTGGTCCTCCGCCGCCAACGGGCGCAGCGCGGCGGTGAGGTCGCGCGCAGCCCGCGCCGCGCCGCGCAGCCACGGCTCCATCTCCACGCTGCCAACGGGCGGCCCGCTCCCGTTCAGCCGGTGCAGCACGCGGAGATACAGCAGGTTCGGCAATGGTCCCGGCACCCGCTCCCGCAGCGTCGGCAAAGCCAGGCCCGAAGTGTCCGGCAGGGACGCCGGGTCGTCCAGGTCGAAGCCGAACCCGGCCTGGCACGCGCGGCGCAGCATCGGCCAGATCCGCTCGGCTTCGGGCCAGTCGCTGGCCGCGACGCTTTCCTGGTAGGCGCGGACCTGCAAGCCCCACCACAGGAACCCGCCCGGCGTCGCCAGCCTGGCCCGCCGGGCCAGGTAGGCGCGATAGCTCGCCCGCGGCGCGGCGTCGCCGTCCGGCACCTCAAACGCCGCGTCGGATGCGTAGGCGACAAGCTGGTCGCCCTTGGCCTCAGTCACGACATGGGCAAAGCCGACCCGTTGGAGCAGCAGCCTGAGACTGCCCTCGCTTTCCAGCAACAGATGCGCGCCGACCGACAGGATGGGCACCAGCTCGGCGACCGGCACGTCCGGGCGCAGCCGGGCACGGTTGGGCGTGGTCAGCGCCAAGACGCCGCCCGGCGCCAGGGCACGGCGCAGCGATTGCAGGAACGGCAGCGGCGCGCCGATATGCTCCAAGACCTCGCTCGCCAGGATGGCGTCGGCGTCGGTGCCCAGAGCCTCGTCCGGCTGGAAGTAGCGGCTTTCAATAGGGAGATCGAGCGCGTCCCGGCCTGCCGCGGCGAAGGGCGACGGGTCGATGCCCCGCCCCGCCCAGCCGCGCTCAGTGATGGCGTAGTCCAGCCCGAACCCGAAGCCGCAGCCGATCTCCAGGTACTTGGCGCCCAGGCCGAACGGCAGCCGAGCAATGGTGCGGATGATCGGCCACAGGCCCGCGTTGACCTCGACGTAGTGCGCGATGTTCAGCGCGCTCATTCCGTCCTCGGTGTAGTCGAAAGCGTTGTCCTGCTCGGCAAAGGCGCAACCGCAGCGCGGGCAATCGAGCAGGCGGACCTGCTGCAGGCCCTGCCCCGGCAAGGCCGCGTCGGCGTCGAGCAGCACCGGCTTCGGCCCAGCATCCCCGCAGTTGCGGCACGCGGTATCCACCGGCGCCGCCGAGGCCGCGGCCCAGCGGATATGGACGCCCACGTCGGTTTCCTGAACTGCGCTCATCCCCGAACCCCATGCACCGGCCGGATCTGGGGCCGCCGGCCCCGCCGGGTCAAGCCGCCCAGGTCACGCGGCGAGGTTTCGCGGCTCCTCGACCGACAGCCGCGTGCGGATCAGCTTCTCGATGCCGCGCAGGTGCGCCCGCTCGCTGCTGTCGCAGAAGCTGATCGCGACGCCAGCCTGCCCGGCCCGCGCGGTGCGGCCGATGCGGTGCACATACGCTTCCGGCACGTTCGGCAGGTCGAAGTTGACCACATGGGTCACGCCGTCCACGTCGATGCCGCGCGCCGCGATGTCGGTGGCCACCAGCACGCCGATGCGGCCCTGCTTGAACATCTGCAGCGCCCGCTCCCGCTGCGGCTGGCTCTTGTCGCCGTGGATGGCGGCGGCGGGCTGGCCGGCGGCCTCCAGATGCTGGGTCACGCGGTCGGCGCCGTGCTTGGTGCGGGTGAACACCAGCGTGCGAGTCATCCTGCTGCTGCGCAGGATGTCGGCCAGCACCTGCCGCTTGCGGGATGCTTCAACGAAGATGACCTTCTGCTCGACGCGCTCCACCGTGGTGGCGACCGGGGTGACGGCGACGTGCACCGGGTCGCGCAGCATCTGCTTGGCGAGGGTCGCGATCTCCTTGGGCATGGTGGCGGAGAAGAACAGCGTTTGCCGGGCCGGCGGGATCGACTGCACGATCTTGCGGATCGGCACGATGAAGCCGAGGTCGAGCATGTGGTCGGCCTCGTCCAGCACTAGCACCTCGACGCCGTTCAGCGACACGGCGCCGTCCGCCATGTGGTCCATCAGGCGCCCCGGCGTCGCCACCAGGATGTCGATGCCGCCCGAAACCGCCTTGGCCTGCCGCCCCTTCGGCACGCCGCCATACATCAGGGAGGTGCGCAGCCCGGTCTGCCGGCCATAGGCGCGAAAGCTTTCGGCGATCTGGCTGGCCAGTTCCCGCGTCGGCGACAGCACCAGGGCGCGGCAGCCGCGGCGCGGCGCGGGCTTCTTGTCCACGAACAGGCGGTGCAGGATCGGCAGCGCAAACGCCGCCGTCTTGCCGGTGCCGGTCTGCGCGATGCCTTGCAGGTCACGCCCCAGCATGACGTGCGGGATGGCCTCCGTCTGGATCGGCGTCGGCTCGGTGTAGCCTTGGGTGGTCAGCGCATTGAGGATGGGAAGCGCGAGACCGAGGTCTGCGAAGCTTGGCATGGGTGTTTTGTCTTTCGATGGCCCGTCCCAGGCAGCCGAACGCCGCGAGGGGGTGCACAACGATCAGCGGGATCGCGACCGGCGCCAGAAGTGAGATGATGCCGGTGCACAGAAACAACGCACGAAGTCACGACACGCGCAGGC
Organism: uncultured Acetobacteraceae bacterium; assembly: GCA_937873175.1. Classification (GTDB taxonomy): domain Bacteria; phylum Pseudomonadota; class Alphaproteobacteria; order Acetobacterales; family Acetobacteraceae; genus CAHJXG01. The sequence continues at coordinate 14,571 of CALMVT010000338.1, forward strand.
TCTAGTTAATGCTGCATCGCAGCGAAGTCAAGGAAACCCGCCTTTGCGCCAACCCCCGGTTGACCCGGCCGCGCGAACTGCGGAGAAGCGGGCGGTGCCGTCCTCCCCCATGCTTTCGTCCATCGTCCTCAGCGAACCCTACGCCGGATTGCAGGCCCAGGCCGTCGGCTTGGCGGAAGCGGCCGGCCTTGCGCCCACCCTGCTGTCGTTGCAGGCGCGTGCGCCGTGGCGCTGGCTGCCGGCCCGGTCCTGGCCCGCACCGCTCCGCGC
>CALMVT010000339.1 GCA_937873175.1 uncultured Acetobacteraceae bacterium
CGCTGCACCTGAGCGGCGGCGTCATCTACAACGCGCGACGCCGCTGGGGGCGTGGGCAGGACGTGGGCTTTGAATTCGAGGAGGGCCCCTCGCTCAGCGCAGTTGCTGCAGCTAGAGCTTTGCCGTTCTACGAAGCGTTGCGCGACATCTCGCCCGACCAAATCCTGGCCAGGCTACAAGCCGAACGTTGGTTCGACGATCCCGTCCTGTCCGACTTGGCGCAGGAGCTGGGTGCTGCTCACGCCGCCCTGGTCGCGGCCCTGCGCCAACGGGCCACGCAGGGGGAGGCTGCCGCAAGCTCTACAGAAAGCTGAGGCTGCCTGGGCTGGTGGTGGTCACGCTGTAATTAATTACGCTTATGCGCAGCCAGCCGCTCTCTAGACGTCTATCAAATCGTCTTAGAACGTCCGCCCTGTTCCGTAAAGCGCAACGCAAAGACCAAACACCGCAACAAGAAAGCCTACGCCGCTTATGGGAAAATCAAGCGCCCAATCCAAGATAGCTTGGACGCCCAACAATGAGGCGTGCGGCCTTGAGGCAGAGGCGGCGTTCCACAGGGTTGAGATCGGAAACAGAACCCATTTGCCTAAGCGCAGCCACAGCCAGCTTTGATAAGCTAACATTCCACTTACCAGCAGCATACCACAATAAAATATACGGCTGCCGAATCCCTTAGTTCCGATGGATTTAGTTGCCATTGAACAAAAGCTCCATAAAGACTTACAGTCGCTTCCCTAAGCAGGCCTACGCGGCCTGTCACACGTATGGCTTGCGGCTATGCCAAGCCGCATAAGCCTGCTTAGCTTTTCATCTGTGCGCAAACCTCCAGAGGTTTGCTTAGCCTCAAGATTGACCCACCACGTTGGGGCAGTTCTAAACGACCATATTTCTGCTGATCAGCATGCCTGGACGCTCACTTGCGTCGCCGGAACCATGGCCAGCCAACAAGTTTTTCCTCGACCTTGCGACTGTTGAAACCAACCTCTCGAGCGAGGGTCTGCATCGCGTTGCGGAAGGGTCCGTCCTCCTGCGCGACTGGCTTGCCTAAGTTCTCCGCACGCTCGGCCGCGCCCTTTAGGTCAGGGATCACGATATCTGGCTTCATCTGCAGTCCATTAACTATCTGCCGCATCTCTAGCCCCCCGGCCATTCCGGCCCGGTTGAGGACCACAACGGCACGCCGAGGCTGCGCCGGGCCATTTGGTATAGCGAGGAGGCGCAGCATGTCGCGGATACCGGCCAAGGTCGGTGGCATGACGAGCACCCGCTGATGCGCCAATTGCATCAGGTCACGGTGCAGTGGCTGGCCGGTGAAGGGCAGGTCGGCCACGACAAAGTTGTAGCGGCGGCGCAGGGCGGCTGAGAGCTGAGCCGCGCCACCAAGCGGGAAACTTAGCTGATCGGCCAGGTCTTCCTGCCCGGCCAGTACGTGCAGCCGCTCAGCAGAGGGCCGCACCGCGTGTTCCACAACCAGCTCGTCGATCCGCTCCGGTGCCTCAAGCATCGTGCGCAGGTCAAGGCCAGACTTCATACCCAGCAGCATGGCGCACATGCCACGTTGAAGGTCGGTATCGAGCAGCACAGTGTGTCGCTTGGACTCCACCCCTAGATACCAACTCAGGTTTGCCGCAATGGTGCTTGCGCCCACTCCGCCGCGAGCGCCGGTGACCGTCACAAGGCGGCCAGTTTGCACCGTGCCCCGCAGCACGGCCGTCTCGCTCAGCAGTGGGCCGAAAAGACGGGCGACGATGTCGCGGGTCAGCGGTTTGTGCAGGTACTCTAGAGCACCCAGGTCACGGGTCACCTGCCGGTAGAAATCGACACCCTCCCGGTCGCCGACGACCAGCAGCCGCACGTTTGGTTCTAACACTTGCGACAGGTCACTCAGCACAGCGAGTGGGTTCTCCTCCCCGCTAAGATCCACAATCAAAGCAGCCGGTGTTGCCATGCTGGCCAGCATCGCAATTACAGCACGGATGTCGGCATGACGGAACTCGATCTTTTTGGGCATGATGTCCGAAAGCCCGTCCCGAAGCGCACGCTCGGTTTCGGCGTCTCTCGTGAATGCGAGTAAGGG
>CALMVT010000340.1 GCA_937873175.1 uncultured Acetobacteraceae bacterium
ATCCTGGCCGGGATCGGCACCGCGCCGGCGGCGCCTGTCCAGGCCGCAGCCGAGGGCGCGGAGCGCTTCTCCGCCGCGCGGCTCGCGGCCTTGCGCAAGGAGGGCCGCCCGGTGTTCGTGAACATGACGGCCGCCTGGTGCGTGACCTGCCTGGTGAACGAGCGCGTGGCCTTGTCCCCGGCCCCGGTCCGCCGCGCCTTTGCCGACCATCGCGTGGCCTATCTCAAGGGCGACTGGACCCGGGGGGACCCGGAGATCACCACGTTCCTGCGCGGGCATGCCCGGGACGGCGTACCACTGTATGTGCTTTACCCGCCGGGTTCGGCCGCACCTTCGGTGCTGCCGCAGATCCTGACGGAGGGCACGATGCTGGACCAGCTCGGCAAACTCGGCGGCTGACGCGGACTCTCTTTTCGGCGTCGCCTTAAAATTGCCATGCGCGACGCCTAGATTCCGATTTGTTGGGGTGCCAAGCCCCGTCACGAATTTCAGGTGTCATCATGACCCGCACCGTTCGCATCCTCCTGGCGCTTCCCGTTCTCGCCACCATGGCGTTCGCGCCCGCCGCGGCGAACGCCCAGTATTACCATCGGGGTTACGGCGGTTATCGTGGCGGTTATGGATACGGCCACCGCGGCTTCGGCGTCGGCCCGTTCATTGGCGGAACCGTGCTGGGTCTCGGCCTGGGTGCGGTGATCGCCGGCGCACCGCGTTACTACGCGCCCCCTCCGCCGGTGGTTTACGCGCCGCCGCCGGTGTATTACCCGGCCCCGGTCTATGCCGCGCCGGCTTATCCGCCGCCGGGCTACTACGCGCCGGGCTACTACGTCCGCTGACGTAAACGGCCGGGTCTGCTGATCCGGCCGCGTCCCTCCCCTAGGCGATGCGTACCCGCACGTCGCCGACCCCCTCCACCATGCCTTCGAGAAGGTCGCCGCGTGTCACCGCCGCGACTCCTTCCGGCGTGCCCGTGAAGATCAGGTCCCCCGCCTCAAGCCTGACCAGCTTTGACAGGTAGGCGATCGTTTCTGGGATGCTCCAGATCAGCTTACCGACATCGCTGGATTGCCGGATCGCGCCGTTCACCCGCAGTTCGATGCGGCCCGGCACCGCGCCCCCGGCCGGCACCATTTCGCCGATCGGCGCCGAGTGGTCGAATCCCTTCGCCATGTCCCAGGGACGGCGGGCCTTTTTCGCGGCGTCCTGCACGTCGCGCCGGGTCATGTCGAGGCCAGCCGCATAGCCCCACACGTGGCGTATCGCCTCGGCTTCCCCGATGTCCGCGCCGCCGGATTTCAGCGCTACCACAAGCTCCATCTCATGATGCAGGTCCGCGGTCATTGGGGGATACGGCATGTCCGCGCCGCCCGTCAGCAGGGCGTCCGCCGGCTTGGTGAAGAAGAACGGCGGCTCGCGGTCCGGGTCGTGGCCCATTTCCCGCGCATGCTCCGCGTAGTTGCGGCCCACGCAGTAGATGCGCCGCACCGGGAAGCTGCCGCCGCCCGCGACGGGCACCGCGGCTTGGACGGGCGGGGGAATGACGTGATCGGGCATGATGGCTGGCGTCCCTGCGTTGCGACGGCGCAGCTTACCCGCCCGGGCGGGCGTTAAAAAGGGTCGCCAATTCGCAACGCTTCCGCTATCGCGTCCCTCAATAAAGGGAACGTCGCATGGTCGTCACAGGCTCGAAATCACTCTACATCCAGGTCCTGGTCGCTGTGGCGGCGGGTGTCGTGCTGGGGCACTTCTACCCCGAGCTTGCGGTGCAGATGCAGCCGCTGGGCGACGCCTTTGTCCGGCTGGTCCGGATGCTGATCGCGCCCATCATCTTCCTGACCGTCGTGGTCGGCATTGCCAAGCTGACCAACACCGCGGGCGTCGGGCGCATCGGCCTCAAGGCGATCATCTACTTCGAGGTGCTGACAACGGTGGCCATGCTGATCGGCCTGGTCGTCGGACACTTCGTGGCACCCGGCGTCGGCGTGAACGCCGATCCCAAGAGCCTCAGCGCCGGCTCTGTCGCCCGCTACATCGACCCCAAGGCCCACCCGAGCACCACCGAGTTCCTGATCAACATCATCCCGGACCAGATCTTCAACGCCTTTGCCAAGGGCGAGATCCTGCCGGTGCTGTTCTTCGCCGTGCTGTTCGGCGTGGCGCTCGCCAAGGTGGGGGAGAAGGCGTCGGGCCTGGTCAAGGGCCTGGACCAGGCCAATGCCGCGTTCTTCGGCATGGTGGCGCTGATCATGCGCGTGGCGCCGCTCGGCGCGTTCGGCGCCATGGCGTTCGCCATCGGCCGCTACGGCATCGGCACGCTGGGCAACCTCGTTTACCTGATGGCGGCCTTTTACGCGACCTGCGTCGTGTTCGTGTTCGTGGTGCTGATGGCCGTGATGGCGTACTGCCGCCTCAGCCTGATCCAGTTAGTGCGCTACCTGAAGGAGGAGTTCTTCATCGTGCTCGGCACCTCCTCCTCGGAGGCGGCGCTGCCGACCTTGATGGAAAAGCTGGAGAACATGGGCTGCTCCCGCCCGCTGGTCGGCTTGGTCGTGCCGCTCGGCTATGCCTTCAACCTTGATGGAACCAGCATCTACTTCACCATGGCCATCGCCTACATCGCGCAGGCGCTCAACATCCCGCTCAGCCCCACGGAATGGGCCGGCATCCTGCTGGTGCTGTTGCTGACCTCCAAGGGCGCGGCGGCGGTGACGGGCGGGGGATTCATCACCTTGGCGGCGACGCTCGGCACCCTGGCCGGCAAGATCCCGGTGGAGTCCATCGCGCTGGTGTTCCCCATCGACCGCTTCATGTCGGAAGCGCGGGCCATCACCAACCTGTTCGGCAACGCCGTCGCCACCATCTTCGTCGCTCGGTGGGAGGGCCAGCTCGACCACGCCCGCGCCCGCGCCGTGCTGGCCCGGCACACCGCGCCGGAGGTGTTCAGCCGGGCTTAGCCGTTCGATTCCAGCCCTTGTGCCGGCGGGGCGGCGCGTGCCAAACCGCGGCATGACCCCCATCCTCGCGATCCATGGCGGTGCCGGCACTATGCCGCCCGGCAGCATGACGCCCGATGCCGAGCGCGCCCACCGCGTCGGGCTGCACCGCGCCTTGATGGCCGGGCACGCGATCCTGGCGGTGGGCGGGCCGGCCCTGGACGCCGTGACCGCTGCCGTCGCCGCGCTGGAGGACGATCCGCTGTTCAACGCCGGGCACGGCGCGGTGCTGACCCGCGGCGGCCGGCACGAGATGGACGCGGCGGTGATGGACGGCGCGACCCTCGCTGTGGGCGCCGTCGCCGGCATCTGCGGCCCGCGCAACCCGATCTGGGCCGCCCGCGTCGTCATGGAGCGGTCGCCGCACGTCCTGCTGGCCGGCCCCGGCGCACTCGAATTCCTGCGCGCGCAAGGCGTGGCGTTCGCGGAACCCGAGTATTTCGACACGGCCCGGCGCCGGGACACGCTGCGGGCGATGCTGGCGGCCGAGGCGGAAGGCAGTCCCAACATCGATGATGCCGACCGCCACGGCACCGTGGGCGCGGTGGCGCTGGACGCCGCTGGACGCCTTGCCGCCGCCACCAGCACCGGCGGCATGACCGGCAAGCTGCCCGGGCGAGTCGGCGACACGCCGGTGCCCGGCGCCGGCACCTGGGCAGACGCGGCCTGCGCGGTGTCGGCGACCGGCCATGGCGAGAGCTTCAGCCGCATCGCCGCCGGGCACGAGGTGTCCGCGCGGATGCGGCTTGCCGGCGATGACCTCGATACCGCCACGGCCGTGGCCATGGCGGCGCTAGAAGCAGTTGGGGGCACCGGCGGCCTGCTTGCGGTGGACCGCGCCGGGCGCGTGGCGCTGCCGTTCAACACGCGGGGCATGTATCGCGGCGTCGTGGACGCGGACGGCGCGGCGCGCACCGGCCTGTATCGGGGACCGCTGCAACAGTACTCCGCCGGGGAATAACCGGTTCCTTCGGCGCTTGCGCTGCGCTATCCTGTTAGTTCATTCTGATTAAGTGATGAACTAGCAGGGGTTGCATGATGGGCTATCGGGTCGCGGTTGTCGGCGCCACGGGTGCGGTCGGGCGCGAGATCCTGAAGACACTTGCTGAGCGGGACTTCCCAATCAGCGAGGTCGCCGCCGTCGCCTCGGCCCGGTCCGCCGGGCAGGAGGTCAGCTTTGGCGAGAAATCCGTGCTGAAGGTCAAGAACCTCGACACGTTCGATTTCAAGGGCTGGGACATCGGGCTGTTCAGCCCCGGCGCCAGCGTGTCCGCCGTGCACGCGCCGCGCGCCGCCGCCGCCGGGTGCCTGGTGATCGACAACACCAGCCAGTTCCGCATGGAGCATGACGTGCCGCTGGTGGTGCCGGAGGTGAACCCCGGGGCGCTGCGCCGCATCCGCCGCGGCATCGTCGCCAACCCGAACTGCTCGACGATCCAGATGGTCGTGGCCTTGAAGCCGCTGCATGACCGGTTCCGCGTCAAGCGCGTGGTGGTCGCGACCTACCAGTCCGTGTCCGGCGCCGGCAAGGACGGCATGGATGAGCTGTGGGCGCAGTCCCGCGCCATGTACGTGAACGACCCGGTGACGGCGCAGGAGTTCACCAAGCCCATCGCCTTCAACTGCATCCCGCACATCGACAAGTTCATGGAGGACGGCTCCACCAAGGAAGAGTGGAAGATGATGGTGGAGACTCGGAAGATCCTGGACCCCGACATCCTGGTGCACGCGACCTGCGTGCGGGTGCCGGTATTCATCGGCCACAGCGAGGCCGTGAACGTCGAGTTCCACGAGCCTGTGTCCGCGTCCGACGCCCGCGCCATCCTGCGCGATGCGCCCGGCGTGGTGGTGATGGATACTCGCGACGACGGCGGCTACATCACCCCCGCCGACTGCGCCGGGGAGGATGCGGTGTTCGTGAGTCGCGTGCGCCGCGACCCGACGGTGGAGCATGGGCTGTCGTTCTGGTGCGTGTCGGACAACCTGCGCAAAGGTGCCGCGCTGAACGCCGTGCAGATTGCTGAGACCGTGGTGGCGCAGGGGTTGCTTAAGAAGGCGGCTTGACGACCGGGGAAGGTCCAGGGTCGCTGCCGTTTTGAAGGCAGCCCTCCCGTTCGGCTGCAACAGGTTGGCGCGAGGACTTGGCGCGGGTCGTTACCAAGGCCCGCGTCGTGTCTTTGAAGGGCTAACCTCAGAAATGTTTCCTTATCCGCTTGCGCGGCGTTTAGAACAAGTGGAGAACTCGTCGCGAGGAGGCATGCGGCGCATGGGTTTGAAAATCTCAGGACTGAACGAGTATTGTGAATACTTGGAGCAGCTGCGCCCGGAGCTGAAGAACTGCCTGGTGAGGAGGCGTTCGACACGACTGTTTGTTCACCTGACTGGTTGGCTGAACATGCCAAACTACCCGATCTCGTCGGAGACCATCAGAGCGTAATGGATAGATGTAACCACCAAGCTTTTCAAAATAGAGTAAAGGACTTTTGTCGAACTGTTGAGGAAAATAACTGGCAGGAATTGGCAGCTAAGCTCAGCGTGATAGGAAAAAGGGACTTCAAGGACTACGCAGAAGCCTAAGCCACGTTGAAGCGCAGCATGC
>CALMVT010000341.1 GCA_937873175.1 uncultured Acetobacteraceae bacterium
GATTATGGCGCTCAGCGCCCGAAAGCGTTTCGACCCCCAATCTTGCGACAGTCCCCATAACCTCTTTAAGCACCGGGAGGGACCAAAGCCCCTTCCAGAGCGTCAAGTCTGTCACTGCAAGCGATCCTGAGATTTTTACAACCTGTCCGATGCGTGCCGCATCCAACCCGTCGTGAATCATGCCGCGCTCATCCAGCATATCAAGCAGCGCAAGGGCATTTGTCCAAAGTGGATCGTAAGTTCGTTCAAGCGACTCTTTTTCGCTGGCGGTGCGGCGATCCTGAAGCGCCGCCCCGGCTCGGGCAATTGCTATGGTGCCGCTGGTATTAGCGCTGAAATCCATTCCAGAGCCGGTTTCTACGGCCTCAATCTGCTTTAGGGACGTAAGATGTCCTGATGGATCAATCTGAGCGATAAAAGAGCCTATACGCCTCGCGTCATGGTAGAGGAAATGGCGTGGTTCAGAACTCGCTCGAATCAGGTAACACGGGGACGACCCAACATTCGTGCTGTGGGCCGCAAAGTAAGCCTATCCTCTGAGTCGAAGCGCTACGCGGGTTCCCTGGCTTTCCCGAGCACGCGGTAGACGCTGGCCCGGCCGATGCCGAGCCGGCGCGCGATGGCAGCAGGCCCGAGCTTCTCCTCGTCACGCAACCGGCGCAGCTCGGCCGCGTCGATGCTGGGCTTGCGGCCCTTGTAGATGCCTTTTGCCTTCGCGGCCTTGATGCCTTCGAGTTGCCGCTCGCGGCGCAGGTTGGTTTCGAACTCGGCGAACACGCCCAGCATGTCGAGGAACGCTTTGCCGGCCGCGGTTCCCGTGTCCACGGGCTGCTCGGTCGCGCGCAGGGAGACGCCCTTCCCTTTCAGCTCGTGCACGATGTCCTGCAAATCCTTCATGGACCGGGCGAGGCGGTCGATGCGCGTGACCACCAGCGTGTCGCCGGGCTGCACGAAGTCGAGCAGCACCTGCAGCTCGGACCGGCCGTCGCGGCGCGTGCCGCTGGCCTTCTCGGCGCGGATCACCTTGCAGCCGGCCGCCTTGAGGGCGGCGCGCTGGATGCCGAGGTCCTGGTCGAGGGTCGATACGCGAGCGTATCCGTAAAGGGGCATGCGGAAGCGGCATTCCGTCTCGCTAGGGTCTAGACCTGCTCACGCTAACGTCTCGGAAGCCTGAAAACAACCCATGCGAGACGCGGAAAGTGTCTCGCAGCGATGCCTTGCTGGGGTTCACTCAACGAAGACGTTTCGATAATCCTAGTAAAGCCATTGACGGCGGCTCCCAATCGGCTAGTTTTCTACCATACTCGAAAAGTCGGAGGCCGCTGTGGACACCAAGCACACCGTCGAAGCCCTGGCCGCCCTGGCACATGAGCATCGGCTGGCGATCTATCGGATGCTGGTCGAGCGCGGGCCGGACGGCCTGCCGGCCGGCGTCATCGCCGAGCGTCTAGGCATGCCGCCGTCCACGCTGACCTTCCATCTCCAGCACCTGCTGCGCGCCGGCCTCGCCACCCAGCGCCGCCTCAGCCGCCAGCTCATCTACGCCGCCGACTTCGCGACCATGAACAGCCTGGTCGGCTTCCTGACCGAGAACTGCTGCGGCGGGGGCCACGGCGCCTGCTTGCCGGCCCGCACGCCCTCGCAGGCCGACGAACCTTCTTCCACTCCGCAACGGAAGGTTGCCCCATGACCCAGCTACATCTGCCCGTCGCGGTGATCGGTGCCGGCCCGGTCGGCTTGGCCGCCGCGGCGCACTTGCTCGCCCGCGGTGAAACGCCACTGATCCTGGAAGCCGGTGCCGCAGCCGGGCATGCCATCCGGCAGTGGAGCCATGTCCGCATGTTCACGCCCTGGCGCTTCTGCGTGGACCGGCAGGCCGCCGCCCTGCTCGCCGCGCACGGCTGGACGCACCCCAACCGCGATGCCATCCCGACCGGCACCGAACTGGTGGCGGACTACCTCGAACCGCTCGCGGCGCTGCCGGCCATTGCGCCGCACCTGCACCTGGGTGCCCGCGTGGTGGGCGTCAGCCGCAAGGGCACCGACAAGGTGCGCACGGCCGGGCGCGACGCGCTTCCCTTTGTGCTGCGCGTCCTGGACACGGCCGGACGGATGAGGGACTTCGAGGCCCGCGCCGTGATCGACGCCTCCGGCACATGGTCGCAACCCAACCCGGCCGGTGCGGACGGGCTGCCAGCCTTCGGCGAGGCGGAGGCCGCGGACCGCATCGCCTACGGCATCCCCGACGTTTTGGGGCACGACCGCGCGCGCTACGCGGGCCGCACCACGGTTGTCGTCGGCAGCGGCCACTCCGCGCTGAACGCGCTGATTGAACTGGCGCAACTCACGGAGGAGGCACCCGGCACGCGCGTCCTTTGGATCACGCGCAAGGAGCGCGTCGAGACCGCGTTCGGGGGCGAGGCGGCCGACGCCCTGCCCGGCCGCGGGGCGCTGGGCATCCAGGGCCGTGCTCTCGTGGAAGGCGGCACCGTCGAAGTCGTCGCGCCTTTCCGCGTCGCCGGGATCGGCCGGGCTGCGGACGGCGGGCTGCTGGTCGCGGGCGACCACGCCGGCCGCCCGGAGCAGCTTGCGACGGACGAGATGATCGTCGCGGCCGGCTTCCGGCCGGACCTCCTCATGCTGCGCGAGGTGCGCCTGGCGCTGGACCCGTGGCTGGAGTGCGCGGCCGGCATCGGCCCGCTGATCGACCCCAACCTGCACTCCTGCGGCACTGTGCGCCCGCATGGGGCTGCCGAGCTGGCGCACCCGGAGCCTGGGTTCTTCGTCGCCGGCATGAAGAGCTATGGCCGCGCGCCGACCTTTCTGCTCGCGACTGGGCATGAACAGGTGCGTTCCATCGCCGCCCACCTGGCCGGCGACTTGCAGGCGGCAGCCCGCGTCGAGTTGGAGCTGCCCGAAACCGGCGTGTGCAACGCCCGCCCGCCGTCGCGCGCGAGGGCGCGCGCGCCGGCCGCAGTCCCATGCTGCGGCAGCTCCCGCGCCGCGGCCGAGCCGGTGCTTGAGTCGGCCGGCTCATGTTGCGGCGGTCCGGCACCGGCCGAGGTGGATGCGTGCTGCACCGAAGACATGAACGCCAAGGCATCCGGCGCGAGCGGCTGCGGCTGCGCTGCCGAACCTGTAATCGAGCCGGCCGCGACCGCCCCGTGCTGTGGCTGAGGAGGAACTGACCCCATGACCGTGACCATCTGGCACAACCCGGCGTGCGGCACGTCGCGCAACACGCTGGCCCTGATCCGCAACTCGGGCGAGGAGCCGCGCGTGGTCGAATACCTCCGCACGCCGCCTGCCCGCGACGAGCTGGCCGCCGCGATCCGCGCCGCGGGCCTGACCGTGCGCGCGGCGCTGCGCCGCAAGGGCACCCCGTACGACGAGCTGGGGCTGGACGACCCTGCGCTGTCCGACGATCAGCTCCTCGACGCCATGCTGGCGCACCCGATCCTCATCAACCGCCCCTTCGTGTTCACGGAGCGGGGCGTGCGCCTGTGCCGTCCGTCCGAGCTGGTGCTGGACATCCTGCCCAATCCCCAGCGCGGCGCCTTCGCCAAGGAGGACGGAGAGCGCGTGGTGGACGAGGCGGGCCAGCGCGTCGCGCCCGCAGGCACGCAAGGAGCGGCGGCATGAGCGCGGCGCAGGGCGCGGCCTCGGCCGGGGTGCCGTCCAAGCCGGCGGCGATGGGCACCTTCGAGCGGTTCCTGACCGTTTGGGTGCTGCTCTGCATCGGGGCCGGCATCCTGCTCGGCCAGCTCGCGCCGGGCGTGTTCCACGCCATCGGCGCGGCCACGGTGGCGCAGGTGAACCTGCCCGTCGCGGCCCTGATCTGGCTGATGATCGTGCCCATGCTGCTCAAGATCGACCTTGGCAGCCTAAGGGAGGTCGGCGGGCACTGGCGCGGCATCCTCGCCACCGTGGGCGTGAACTGGCTGGTCAAGCCGTTCTCCATGGCGCTGCTGGGCTGGCTGTTCATCGGATGGCTGTTCCGGCCCTTGCTGCCGGCGGAACAGGTGGACAGCTACATCGCCGGCCTGATCCTGCTCGCCGCCGCGCCCTGCACTGCCATGGTGTTCGTGTGGTCCAACCTGCTGGACGGCGAGCCGAACTTCACCCTCAGCCAGGTCGCCCTCAACGACCTCATCATGGTGGTCGCCTTCGCCCCCATCGTCGCGCTGCTGCTCGGCTTGTCCTCCATCACCGTGCCCTGGGACACGCTGCTGCTGTCGGTCGTGCTCTACATCGTGGTGCCGGTGATCGCGGCGCAGCTCTGGCGCGCGGCCCTGCTGCGCTCCGGCGGACCACCGGCGCTCGCCCGCACGTTGGCCACGCTGGGGCCGGTGTCGCTGTGTGCCTTGCTGCTGACGCTGGTGCTGCTGTTCGGCCTGCAAGGCGAGCAGATCGTGCGCCAGCCGACCGTCATCCTGCTGCTGGCCGTGCCCATCCTGATCCAGGTCTACTTCAACGCTGGACTGGCCTACTGGCTGAACCGGCGCCTGGGATCGGACTGGTGCGTCGCCGGCCCCTCGGCGCTGATCGGCGCCAGCAACTTCTTCGAACTGGCCGTGGCCGCCGCCATCGCCCTGTTCGGCTTCCAGTCGGGGGCAGCGCTCGCCACTGTGGTCGGCGTGCTGGTGGAGGTGCCGGTCATGCTCTCGGTCGTGCGGATCGTGCGCGCGAGCCGGGGCTGGTACGAGCGGGGGGCGGCGTAGTGGCAGCCGTGGACGCTGCCGACCCGGTGCTGCATCCGGTCCTGCTGGCAACAAGCGATTGGCCGTGCTTGCGCGCCGCCCTGGACACGGCGGGGCTGCCCAGCGGCGACTTGTTGCTGCCCGGTCGGCGCTTCTTCCGCTTCGCGTCGGATGGCGAGACCGACTGTTACGGCGGGCTGGAAGGCGACGGGCTGGAGATGCTGCTGCGTTCCGTCGTGGTGCCGCCGTCCGCACGGGGCCGCGGTGCCGGGCGGGCGTTGGAAGCCGAAGCGGCCCGGCTCGGCGCCGTTCGGCTGCATCTGCTGACTACGACGGCTGCCGCCTTCCTCCACAACCTCGGCTACCGTCCCGGCGAGCGCGCTGCGGCGCCGCCGGCCATCGCCGCCACGGCGCAGTTCACCTCCCTCTGCCCGGGAACCGCCGCCTACCTGGTGAAGCGCACCGGGCCAGGCATGACGGGGCAAGCTTAGATGGACATGGGACACGGCCCAGCCTCCGCGCCGGACGACGCGATGCCGGCGCTGCGGCGCGAGCTGCTGGCTCCGCCAGACCTGTCGCGCTTGGAGCCGACGCATCGGATGGACTATCCGCCGCGCATCCTGTTGCTTTATGGGTCCTTGCGCGAGCGGTCCTACTCGCGCCTGCTGGTCGAGGAGGCGGCCCGGCTGCTGCACGCGCTCGGCGCCGAGACGCGCATCTTCGACCCCCGCGAGCTGCCGGTCGTCGGCAGCGTCGGCCCGGACCACCCCAAGGTGCAGGAGTTGCGCGCGCTGTCGCTGTGGAGCGAGGGCCAGGTCTGGTGCAGCCCGGAGATGCACGGGGCGGTCACGGGCGTGTTCAAGAACCAGATCGACTGGCTGCCGCTGGAGATGGGCGGCGTGCGCCCGACCCAGGGCCGCACGCTCGCGGTCATGCAGGTCAGCGGCGGCTCGCAAAGCTTCAACGCCGTGAACACGCTGCGCCTGCTTGGGCGCTGGATGCGCATGGTCACCATCCCGAACCAGTCCAGCGTGCCCAAGGCCTACGAGCAGTTCGACGACGCCGGGCGGATGCGTCCGGGACCGCTCTACGACCGCGTGGTGGACGTGATGGAGGAACTGGTGCGCTTCACCTGGCTCCTGCGCGACCGGGGCGGCTACCTTGTGGACCGCTACAGCGAGCGCAAGGCGGAGTTCGCGCTTCCGGCCGCGTTGTGACGTCCTGGGCCAAGCGCCGGGGCGTCGTCGTCCTGGCGCTCGGCACGACGCAGACGCTGGCGTGGGCGTCGAGCTACTACCTGCCCGCCATCCTCGCCGATCCCATCGCGCGCAACCTGGGGATCTCGCGGACAGCCGTGTTCGCGGCCTTCTCGGCGGCGCTGCTGCTTTCGGCCGCCCTCGGACCCGCGGCGGGCCGGGCCATCGACCGCCGCGGCGGACGCGGCGTGCTGTGCCTGTCCAACCTGGTGTTTGCCGCCGGCCTCGTGCTTCTTGCCGCGGCAAACGGGCCAGCACTGCTTATGGCCGCCTGGCTGGTGCTGGGCATGGGCATGGCGCTCGGCCTCTACGACAGCGCTTTCGCGACGCTCGCCGGGCTTTACGGCCGCGAGGCGCGCGGCGCCATCACCGGCATCACCCTGATTGCGGGCTTCGCCAGCACGGTGGGCTGGCCACTGACAGCGTTCCTCGACGCCGCGGTGGGCTGGCGCGGCGCGTGCCTGGCCTGGGCCGGGCTGCACCTCGCGCTCGGTCTGCCACTCAACCGCTTCCTCGTCCCGCCAGCCCCGCCGCCCGCGCCCGACGACGCCGCGGCAGGACTGTTTATGGGCAAGGACGCCGCGGCGCCTCGGGGCGCGATGGCGCTGCTGGCCTTCGTGTTCGCCGCGACATGGGTGGTCAGCACCGGCATGGCCGCGATCCTGCCGCGGCTGCTCCAGGCGGC
>CALMVT010000342.1 GCA_937873175.1 uncultured Acetobacteraceae bacterium
CGGGGGCCGGCAGCAGCGGCGGCGTGATCACCTTCCACGATCTTGCATGGTCCCGAGGGCATCCGGTGTCCTGGTTGCGACAATGATGCGGCGGTCCTGGCGAAACCGGAGGTTTGCGCCGGGATGGCCACGACGACACGCAGCCCTGCCGGCAGCGTTACCGGTGCAAGGCGTGTTCGGGGCGTTTCGACGACCTGACCGGCACGGTGCTGGCCGGGTACCACTAGCCGCTGCGCATGTGGGCGCTGTGCCTCTACTTCATGGGCCTGACCCCTCGAACCGACAGATCGCCTTGGAGCTGGGCCTGGATGCTTCGGACATACAGGCGATGACGGAGCAGCTGCGCCGCGGGCTGGTTGCCAAGGCGCCTGCGGTGAAGCTGATAGGCGAGGTGGAAATCGACGAGGTCTACGTTGTGGCCGGGCACAAGGGCCAGCCGGACGAGGTGGCCAAAAGGGGCGGTTCGGGCGGTGCCGCAGGCTGGCAGGCGCGCCGGGACGCGGCACGCTGGAGAAGAACAAGCCGCCGATCCTTGGCCTGAT
Source organism: uncultured Acetobacteraceae bacterium (assembly GCA_937873175.1). Lineage (GTDB taxonomy): Bacteria > Pseudomonadota > Alphaproteobacteria > Acetobacterales > Acetobacteraceae > CAHJXG01. The sequence goes on from CALMVT010000342.1 coordinate 543, forward strand.
CCAACGCGGCGGCCAAATCGTGCTGCGCATGCTGGCCAACGTGCAACAGGCCACCATCAAGCCGATCATCACAGCCGCTGTCACCCCGGGCGCCCTCGTCCATACGGACGAATACAGCATCTACGCCCGCCTGCCGGCTTGGGGCTACGGGCACAAGACGGTCTGCCACGGGCGCGGCGAGTATGCCCGCGATGAGGACGAGGACGGGTTCTGCGAGGTCCATGTCAACGCGATCGAGGGCTTTTGGTCGCTGCTGCGCTCTTGGCTCCGCCCGCACCGGGGCATCTCGCAAGACAAGCTGCCGCTCTACCTCGGCTTTTTTCAGTTCGTGCACAACGCTCGTCGGCGCGGCAAAGTCCTGCTCGGCACCCTCATCGCCGGCCTGGTTGCGTGACCCACCAGCACCAACCCGGAACCCAATAAGAGATGCCGAGCGCGTCAGGTCGCGCAACACCTTGAAGGAGAAAATAGGTCCGGATGCCGGACCCAGCCTAGCCTAGCCGCCTGAATTTTCGGGCCAGCCACCGGCAGACAGGCTATCCGAACTGTGCATCAAAGCTCATGGGAGGTAGTTTCCAGCTTGATTGCGCGCGACCGCATCATGCTGTCCGTCCTAGCTCGTCAGGTCCTGCCCATGCCCAGCACCCCCCAGCCTTTCACCCTTTCCGTCCCGGACGCGGATCTTGATGAACTTCGAGACCGCTTGGCGCGCACGCGTTTTCCTGACCAGGCGCCGGGTCCACCCTGGGCGTTCGGCACGGATGTCGCCTACTTGGGCGATCTCGTCTCCTATTGGCGCGACGGGTTCGACTGGCGCGCCCAGGAAGCGGCGTTGAATGCCTTCCCGCAGTTCACCGTCAACCTGCATGGCGCGCGGATGCATTTCCTGCATGTGCCCGGGAAGGGACCCAACCCCACGCCGCTGCTGCTGATGCATGGATGGCCCGGTTCCGTCTACGAGTTCCTCGACCTCATCCCGCGCCTGACCGACCCGGCGCGCTTCGGCGGAAAGCCGGCCGATGCATTCACCGTCATCGCTCCGTCCTTGCCGGGCTATGGGCCTTCGTTCCAACCGGGCCAGAAACGCTTCGGCGTGCCGGAGATCGCCGACGTGCTGCACGCGCTCATGACGGAGGTGCTCGGATACAGACGCTTCGCCGCTCAAGGCGGCGATTGGGGCGCGCATGTCGCGACCAGCCTGGGCGTGCGGCATCCCGGCGCGTTGCTGGGCATCCACTTGAACATGCTGTCGCTGCAGCCCGACGCGCCGCCGCCCGCGCATCCGAACCGGGACGAGCAGGCCTACCTCGACCAGATCAAACATTGGACTGCCGAGGAGACCGGCTACACCTGGATTCAAGGCACGCGGCCGCAGACATTGGCTTTTGCCATGACCGATAGCCCGGCCGGTCTTGCGGCCTGGATTACCGAGAAGTTTCGCGCTTGGTCGGACAACGACGGCTCGATCGAGAGCGCGATCGACCGCGACCGCATGCTGGCGAACATATCGCTCTACTGGTTCACAGGGGCGATCGGCTCCTCGTTCTGGCCCTATTATGCCCGGATGCACGGCGATTGGCCGATCCCGGAAGGCCGGACGGTCGACGTGCCGGTCGGTTACGCCGCTTTCCCGCACGAGATCCGCCGCCCGCCGCGGCGCATTGCGGCCCAGTCCTATACTGAGATCCGGCGCTGGACGCCGATGGCACGCGGCGGCCATTTCGCCGCGCTCGAGCAGCCGGCGGCGCTTGCGGCCGACGTGATCGCCTACTTCGCCGAGCTGCGCGGCCAAATGGAGGAGGCTGGGCCCCTTGGAGCCGCTTGACGTGAGACAGCACCTCCCCGGTATCCTACCGCTTGCGAGGTGAACCGGAGACTTGCGACGTCGATCAACGTCGGAGCCCCTTACTGAACTGCTGTCAGCGCGCCGGCGAGCTGGCGTGCTTGGCGTTTATGCATCCCGCGGTTCGCCGGCCTCCGCGTCGCTGAACTGTCGTAACGACGACGCCACGATCTGCCGCAGGGCCAGGGTCTCCGGCGCCGCATGGAGCACCACTGCACGCCGGAGCAGCTGCTTCGCGGCGTCGGCATCGCCGAGAGCCAGGCAGTGCATGGCCGCGTCGGCCAAGGCCTGGCCGTCGCGCTCCGCCCGTTGCGCCGTGCCAAGCTCGGCCCGGCACCGGCGGCAGGTTTCGGCGCCGTTGAGGGTGGCGCGGCAAAGCGGACAGCGGTGCACCGGTCAGGTTTCCAAGTAGAACAGCAGATCCTGCAGTTGCCGGCGCCCTTCCTCCAGGGCTGCGCCGTCGCCGCTGCTGCGGGCGTCCCGGATCGTCTCGATCAGGTCGATGAGCTCCGCCCGGTCCTCCTCGCCGGCGCCGTCCAGCTTGGCGCCTGCCTTCGCCAGCAGGGCATCGAGGGCAGAGCCGGCGGCGGCTTGCGCTTCCGCCCCGTCTTCGCGGCCTTCGAACAAGGAGCCGATCCGCTCGCGCGCCTCGTCCAGCTGGGTTTGATCGTAGCGCGACATCGCCTTCTCGATGGTGATCCGCTGCTCGAGCCCGGTGTTCTTCTCGCGGGCCGACACCTGCAGGATGCCGTCGCGGTCCAGCGCCAGATCGAGGATCACCGGGTTCCCCGCAGGCGCCCTGCTCAGGCCGTCGACCCGGAACTCGCCGATCCTGACGTTCTCCTTGGCATCCCTGTTCTCGCCTTGGTAGATCCGCACCTCCACCGAGGTCTGCCCGTCGGCGACCGTGTAGAACGCTTCGCTTCGGCGCACCGGAATGGGCGTGTTCTTCGGGATGATGGGAACGAAGCAGTAGGGATACAGGTCGCCGCCCAGCTCCCCGAGCGCGCTGGTGCCGAACGTGTAGGGCGTGACATCGACAAGCACCGCGGAAACCTCGGTGCCGGCCATGGCGGCGCCCTGGATCGCCGCCCCCATGGCGACGCACAGGTCCGGGTCGACCTCGCCGCGCGGCTCGCGCCCGAACGCCTCGACCAAGCGGCGCCGGACCAGCGGGGTCCGCGTCGCGCCGCCGACCAGCAGGATCTCGTCCACCTGCGAGGACGTCAGGTCCGCCGATCCGAGGGCGACATGGACGGCCCCCAGCGTTTCCTCGATGAACGGCATGATCATCGCCTCGTACTCGTCGCGGCTCAGTTCGAGGTCGAGGTTGACCGGCTTGCCGTCACGCACGGCGAGGTATTCCTCCTCGATGCGCGCGTAAGGGTGGTCGGACAGCTGCTTCTTCGCCGCCTCGGCGCTGCGCAGGATGCGCGCCATCGCCTGCGGCTGGTCGGACACGCCCACCCCGTGCTTGAGCTTCAGGTGCTCCAGCACGTGCGCGACGATCTTTTCGTCGAAGTCGTCGCCGCCGAGCTGGTTGTTGCCGTGGCTGGAGATCACCTCGACCACGCCGCCCTCGATCCTGACCACCGAAACGTCGAAGGTGCCGCCCCCGAGGTCGTAGACCAGGATGCGCTTGCCCTGGTGCTGCGCGGCCTCGTAGACGAGCGCCGCCGCGGTCGGCTCGTTGACGATCCGAACCACCTCCAGCCCGGCGATCTCGCCGGCCTCGCGCGTCGCCTGCCGCTGCGCGTCCGAGAAATACGCCGGCACCGTGATCACCGCGCGGCGCACCGGCTCTCCCAGCCGAAGCTGCGCCACCTCCTTCAAGCGCGACAGGATGATCGCCGAGATCTCCTGCGGCGCGTAGTCGCGCTCGCCAAGGCGCACCCGCGCGTCGGTGCCCATCCGCCGCTTGATCGAGCGCACCGTGCGCTCGGGGTAGAGCATGAACTGGTTGCGGGCTTCCTCGCCGACCAGCAGCTCGCCCGTCTCGGACAGGCCGACCACGGAGGGCAGCACCACCCGGCCGCGCTCGTCGGCGAGCATGAGCGGCCGGCCATCCCGGTAGACGGCGATTTCCGAATTGGTGGTCCCGAGGTCGATGCCGAGGATGGCGTCCGTCATGCGCGTTCTCCTTTGCCGGTGGCGCTTTTGCTCACGACCACCTCCGCGGTCCGCAGCACCTGGTCGTCCCACAGGAAGCCGGCGCGGACCTCCTCGAGCACCGTCCCGTCCGCCGCGGACGTATCCGCCGACGTGGCGACCACGCGGGCGTGCTGCGGATCGAACGGCAGGCCGACCAGCTGCATCGGCGCGACCCGGCGGTCGAGCAGCACCTGGTCGAGGCGGCGCACCGTCATGCGCAGCCCTTCCTGCCAGGCTTCGCCGTCCGACGCTGGCCGACGCAGCAGGCGGCCAGCCCAACCCGGGCGCACCGCCGCGGCAAGCCTCAGCGCCGCGAGCAGGCGGTCGCGCAAATCGACGATGTCCAGCAAGAGGGGGCGCAGCGCAGCGTCCGCCTGGCCGCGCGCTGCAGACCGCGCGCGGTCCAGTTCCTGCTGCACGGTGGCCTGGCTTGCCTGCAGCATGTCGAACACGCCGCGGAACTGGTCCAGCGCCTCCTTCACCAGGCGGGACTCGGTGCGCACCTCGCTGCGCAGGCCTGCGACCTCGACGAAAAGCGAATACAGGTCGGCGGTTTCGGTCCGGGGTTCCGGCGCTTCAGCCCCCGCGCTGTCGAGATAGGCCTGGAACCGGCTGAGCAACGCCTGCTTGATGCTGTCGTCCACCATGTCTCCTGTTGAGAACAAGCCAGGGGTTTGGGCCCTTTGCCGAAGCCACGCTCCCAACCTCCCCAGCCGCAGGCGTAGCCCGAAGGTTCATGCCCTTGGCGGGATGCAGGGACAGGGCTCCTGGCCAGGCCTACCTCCCGGTCGCGGCCTGCATGATCCCTTCGGCAAGAAGCGCTGTCACCGTCCGCTTCGTTCCCCGCGCCGACAAGGGCGATGCCGCATACAGTGCTGCCATGCCCAGGCGCGACAGCGCGGCCTCGTTGGTGCGCAGCAGCCTCATCTCCAGCCGCTTCCGCTCGTCGCTGAGCGCCTCGTAGGCCGCGCGACAGTCCTGGAACCGCTCCGGCTCGCGATCCGGCGGGAACGCCCGCACCAGGGCAAGGTAGCGGCGCCGGATCTCGGCGTCGTCGGCCGCCTCGTCCACGCCGAGAACGGTAAAGGGATCACGCATCACAGCCGTTCCTTTCGCGCCGCCGGCCCACCTGTCGCCCGCGCCACCATGGCCTCGCAGAGCTGCCGCAGCACCGGCTCCGGCAAGATGGCGCCAAGCTCGGAGAAGCGGAAGCCGTCCATGGCCTCCTCGACCGCTGCTTGCCGCCCGATTTCCCGGACACGCCCGCGCAGGGTGTCGGCTGCCCCTTTGGGCATCTCCTTGAGCATCCTCTGCAGCAGCTCCAGGATCTCGGCGTCGTCGACCTCGTCCGCCAACGCGTCTGCCATCTGCCTGCCGCGGGGTGGTGGGGGCAGGCCCATGCCGAGAAAGCGCGCAATCCGCTTGGCCGCATGGAAGTCCTGCCGCTCGAGGGCCGCTTTGCCCATCTCGTCCAGCTCTTCCTCCTCGGCTTCGGTCACTGCCGCGCCGTCGCCCCGGGTGCGGGCAACGATCTCGTGGAACCGCCATTGCGGGTTCGCCGGCTCTCGCCGGCGCGCCGCCCGGGCGTAGGTTCCCAGCAGATCGTATTCATCGAACCGCAGGAACGTGTCGGCCAAGGTCTGGGCCTCTGCTGGCAACAAGACGATCCCGGCCCCCTGCTGCAGCCACGCACGCGTCTTTGTCAGCAAGCCCGACACGGCGCGCTTGTTCTCCCGGGAGTCCACCTGGTTCAGGGCGGCGACGACCGCCATGACCGCTTCCTTTGTCGCCGGTGTCCGGCACGCGGCCGCCAACTCCTCGCGCAGCCACGAAGCATCCTTGCCGGCGCACTGCATCAGTTCCGCCTCGAGCACTGCGCGGAACCAGCCGGCAACGCCGCCGCCCGCAAGCGTCGCCCCTTCGCGCAGCCAGGCATCCGCCTGTCCCTTGTCGCCACCCTGCAGCGCGACCACGCCGCGGGCGATGCGCAGCAGCCCGCTCGGGGCATCCGGACGGTCCCACTCCGACGCCTGCGACAGTTCCTTGGCGGCCAGGTCGGGGCGCTTCGCGCGCATCTGCTTGCGGGCGTGGGCGAGCTGCAGCTCGATCATTTGCCGGCGCACCTCGGGATTGATGGGATCGATCCGCAGCAGCCGGCGGGCAAACCCGGCCGCCTTCTTGTAGGCCCGCCGCGCCGCCGCCGACTGGGTCGCCTGCAGCAGGATCCGGCTGTCATCGGGAAAGCGCTGCGCCGCCTCGTCTGCCAGCCGGTGCCAGTCCTTGTCCCACGCTTCCTCGCGGTAGCGCGCAATGCGCGCCAGCACGGTGGGGATGTGGTCGGGATCGACGTCGCCGGCGCGTTCCAGGTAGAAGATCTCGGCATCGCCTCCGCCGTCGCCCTCGATCTCCAAGTGCAGGGTCGCGAGGTGGGCGAGGTGGCGGTATATCACCCCCGACGACAGCTTCGACGTGCGGTCCTCGGCCGCGCCGGCCAGTCGGGCGGCAAGGGACCAGGAACGTTCCGCGGCCTCCCAATCGCCACGCGCCTCGGCCGCCAGCGCCCGCACGCGATGCCGCTGCAACGGCGGCAGCGGCCCGAAGCTCGCCTCGAACTGCGGCACGCGGTCGGGAACCTGCGGCAGGAGATTGAGGCAGGCGCTCCTGACCTCGGCCTGCGGCAGGTCGGCCTGCTTCAGCAGCCAGGCGAACAACGCTGCCGGGCCGCTGCGTGCGGCCGCCGACAGGCGGCCCAAGGCCTGCACGGACGCCGCCGGCAGGCCGCCGGTCTCGGCTGAGAGGGCCTGCTGCGTCGGAGTCAGGCGGTGCCATGCGTCGGCGTCCAACCCGGACCCTGCGCGCACCGCTGCCTCCGCCGCCTGCCGGAACGCGAAGAACGGCGAGCCGGGCCCGATGGTCTCCAGCAGCCGCCGGGTCCGCTCGGGGTCCGGGGGCAGGGTGGCAAGGCTCTTGAGCAGCAGGCGGACCGGCCGGAAGGGTGAGCGAAGCGAGATGCGGTTCAGGTGCTGGTCCATCGCCTCCGCCGTCGCGCCCTCGACCCAAGCGGTCAGGGCCTCGCGGGACGCCGCAGCCAGCTCGCGCCAGCGTGCCGCTGCGGGTGGGTCGGGCCGTGCCGGCGCTGGCAGCAGCGGAACCGCCACCAGCAAGGCGGCCGTCAGTTCCTCGAGGGCCGCCGACTGGCCGGCCGGCAAAGCGCCGCTGGCGACGCAGTGCAGCAGGTGGGCCGCCGCCTTGGCTTGCTGCCCTTCGCGGATCAGGCACGTCGCGTAGAGATGCGGATCGCGCAGCGTGCCGGCCGGGGTCAGGGTGTTCTCGAGGACCATCGCGGCCTCCTTGAACATGCCTTTGGCCGCCAGCGTGCGGGCCCGGCCCGTGTAGGCGTCGGCCAGGGCCTGCTTCCATTCCGGTCGCGGCTCCTGCCGGACCAGCTGCTTGAACAGGTCGACCGCCTCCTTGAACCGTGCCTGCTGCAGCGCTTCCGCGGCGCGTGCCGGCAGGGTGGCCATCGAAGCGGGAGGGGGCGCGCTGCGCCGTTGCGGCTTCGTCACAGGTGGGATCTCCCTCCGGCTTGCGAACGCGTCGCCCTCATGGTGCGCCCAGCAACATCACGGCGACCGATGCTGTCAACGTATCGGACCAGGGCGATGTGCTGGAAGTGGGATCGCAGGGCGGGCAATGGGGGACGGCATGCGCGCGGCCAGGCCGAAGCGGCAATGCCGGTGACCCCAGTCTGAACCTGGGATGCGATCGATGCAGCACCGCCCCTCGACAACGCTGGTGCGGCCAGCATACGAAGCGGCCCTCCCAACCTTGACGGTGCTGCTGTCCCGATGCCGACGCCGTTCTCGTCCGAAGACCTCGGCCGCGTCTTCGACGCACGCACGCTCACCAAGGGCCGCAGCCTGGTCCTGCTGGGCGTCGTGGGCGTCGTGCTCCGGGATCCGTCGATCGCCGTGACGGTGGAGCACCTTGGCGTGCGCCACACTGCCAGCATCACCCCGTCCCCGCTCAGGCGCAGGACCACCCTCCTCGGCCAGTGCAGCTGCGGCCAGCCCGCCTGCACCCATCTTGCGGCGGGAGCCTTGGCCGCGCTGGACCGCTACCCCGCCCTGCGCAAGCCGACGCAGCAAAGCTTTCTGGACGCGCTTGCGTTCCCGACAGCCGAGGAACAACAGCGCCTTGTGTTCGAGCTTTCACCCGGCGAACCGCCGCACGCTTGCTTGGTCTCCGCCCTGCTGATCGGGGAACGCACTGGCCGGATCGAGGTCACCACGCCTCGCCGCGTCCTCGCCGACCCCGGCCATGGCGAGGCTGCCCGAACCTTGGCCGCGCTGCTGGACGGCGACACCGGCCGCACCCCGATCGCGCCAAGCGCGGCCGGCCCTGTGCTCGGCCTTCTGGCACGGTCGGGAACGGCCCGCTGGCAGGCTACCGGGAAAACCCTCGTCCCCGGCGGCGAGCGCACCTTCCATGCGGACA
>CALMVT010000343.1 GCA_937873175.1 uncultured Acetobacteraceae bacterium
CGCACGAAAAGTCCTTCGGTTCGCCATACACGGTGGCTGCAAAGGTGCATGGGAGAAGCCTGCTCCGCGAAGCGTCCGCTTGCGGCGCTATCGATCCCCGACGCGGCCTGGGCCGAGGCGGTGATCCGCCGCCTCGCCGCCCGGGACAGGCCAGGCCAAAGCTGCGGTGCAGGCGGCGCCGCGGCAGCTCGGCCTCAACGCGCCGCAAGTGTATGCCCTCGTCCGCGGCCTTCTGTGTGCACCCAGTGACGGCGTCGCTCGTGTCTCGCAAGCCAGGTCCGTCGAAAGGCTCGCGCCGCCTCGCCCCCATTCTGGACCGCCTGGCCGAGGCCACGATCGACTGGCCGTATGGCGAACCAGGGCACTTCTATCGCCATCCAGGGCACTTCCTATGGCGATCCAGGGGAATTTCGAGGCGCGCCGGCTGCGTTGGCCGGAGATTCTGGCGATCTCGGCCGCGCGACAACAAGCAACCGCCATACGCCGTCAAGGGCGCTTTTACGCGCGATAAGGCCCGTTATCGCGCGTAACATAATTCAAAAGCTTGCCTTCGCGCCCGCCGCGCCGATGCTCGCGCTGCGACGCCCAATCTGCCCCTTGCTCCCGAAATCGGCTTGCCGCCGTCCGGGCCTGCGCCTACCGGATCGCCGCGCTCGACCGTCATCGCTGCCACCCCTTGCCACTGCGTCTCCATGGACGGCCGGCACGCCCGCGCGCCGACGTGGTCGCAGCAAGGTGTGACGCGCTCGCCAACATGGCCTGGCGTCGAAACCTTGCCACCCCACGCCCCCGCGGGCACCCTGACGCCGCCGCTCCAGCATTTTCGAAGCCGCGTGCCGAAGTAACACGGCGGTGCGGTGCGTCAGAGGGCACGATCTATTCTGGGTCTAGCAAGAGCTGACGGAACCACCTGCCCTGGGGGAGAACCCTGGATGGCGCGCTCGGCGCCACCGTGCTGCAATCGCGCTGATCTCTGCTCATCCGGCGAGGAGGACATTCCCCGTGATCAAATTCTACTACAATCTCGCGCCCAACCCGTTGAAGGTTGCCTTGTTCCTGGAGGAGGCTGGGCTGCCATACGAGCCGGTGCCGGTCGACACGCGGCTCGGCGAGCAGCACCGGCCCGAGTACCTCGCGATCAACCCCAACGCCAAGGCGCCTTCCATCGTGGACGGCGAGACGGTGGTCTTCGACAGCAACGCAATCCTGCTCTACCTGGCAGAGAAGACCGGCCGCTTCCTGCCGGTGGGAAGCACGAACGCGGCGCGCGGCACACTGCTGTCCTGGCTCATGTTCGTAGCAACTGGGATCGGTCCCTACTCCGGTCAGTCTGTCCACTTCCGGCATTTCGCCCCTGACCCCAAGGAGTATGCAGTCGACCGCTACCTGTTCGAGGCCAAGCGCCATTGGGGCATCCTGGATGCCCGGCTCGCGGACCGGCGCTGGATGATGGGCGACGAGTACACCATCTTGGACATGGCCGTTTGGGGCTGGTCGCGCATGGTGCCGTTCGTCATCGGCGAAGGCCCGGCGGACGAGTCCGTGTGGACCGGCTTGCCCAACCTGAAGCGCCACTTGGGCGAGGTCAGCGCTCGGCCCGCAGCCCAGCGCGCCCTCGCGTTGAAGGACCGCCATGCTTTCAAAACAGAGATGGACGAGAAGGCGCGCCGCCACATGTTCCCGCACACCACGGCGCCGTCGGCCCGAGCGACTTGACCCGGTCCTGAGCTTCACCTTTGGGCCTGGAGACAGTTAGCCTGAAAAATTCAGCGCGCCCCAACGGCGCGGTTCACCAGTGGAGGAAGGATCCATCCAGGCAGTGGTTGGTAGGGCCTGGCAGTTGACGAGCGACTTTGCCGAGCAATCGGCTTGGTCGAAGCTTCGTGACAAAGGCCGCCTTGGGCGGTTGAGCAATCCGGCAGGCCGTAACGTGTATGAAGCTTGAGCAGGCCTCGAAAGTGGAGTCATGGACGCCGACCCGCCTGAATTTCGGGGAAGACCCGCGTGGGCTACGGGGTTCACACATTTGACTGGGCGGCGAGGGCGAAACCGGCAGCCATGGCGGCGAACTGCGCCCATCTGGCACGCATGGTTTTGGGTCCGGGTGGCTTGTAGTAGCAGTTCCATCCGCCGAGCCGTGCGATGATCCAGGACAGCCAGGCGAGGGAATGGAGCGGATGCGGGTTCTGCTGACGCGCTGTTTTGCCCTCGAGTGTCGGGGCGATCGCTTCAGCGGCTGGCAACACGGACGCGTCGATGACGTCCGTGGCCGGTCATGGGCTGCCATCGCGCGCGTCGACCAGCTGCAGGGTCCGGGTTGCCGCGGCAAGCCCGACCAGGGCCAGCTTGAACA
>CALMVT010000344.1 GCA_937873175.1 uncultured Acetobacteraceae bacterium
CGGACGGGACCGCCGGGGCGCCGGCGGCGCGGGAGCAGACGCCGGCGGAGCAGTTGCTGCTGGAGCGCCCGGCCCTGCGGCGCACGGCGGCGCAGCCGCTGCCGCAGCGGGCGGGGGCGTAGAATGGCAACCCCGCTGCTGTCCGCCGCCGCCCGGCTGGTTGGAGTGCTCACGGCGGAGAACGCGGCATTGCGGGCGCTCGACGCCCCGGCAGCGGCGGCGCTGCTGGAAGACAAGCTGGCGGCAGCGCGCGCCCTGGCGGAAGCCGCCGCCCAGCGTCCGGCGGCCGCCCGGCAAACCCCGGAATCCGCCGGGCTGGCGCTGCAACTGCGCGACCTCGCGGAGGAGAACCGGCGGTTGCTGGAGCATGCGATCCTTGTGCAAAGCCGGGTGCTGGACATGGTGGCCCGCGCGGCGCGCCAGGGGGCGGCGCAATCGAACGGGCGCTACGGCGCAAGCGGTGCGGCAGCGGCGGACCGCGGGGCGATGGCGCTGCACTTGCGGGCGTGACCGGCCCGCCCGCGCGGGCATGACTTGCCGACCGGCGTATGGTACGCCGGGCGCATGCACATCGCGTTCGCCCTTCCCGGCCGCGCCGACACGGGCGGCGGCGGCCTGGCCTACGCCACTGCCATGGCCGCAGCCCTGCGCGCGACCGGCCACACGGCTCATGTGACGGAAAACGACCATCCCGCCTGGCCGCCCGGCGCCGTGCCGGTGATCGACGGTCTGCTGCTGCCGCATCTGCTGCCCCGGCTGGACGAGCTGGCCCAGGCGGGCGCGGTGGCGCTGATCCACCACGCCCTCGCCCGCGCCGGGCGCGACCCCGGGCAGCGGGCGGAGGTCGTGGATGCCCTGCGGACAATGCTGCCGCGGCTCCGGCGCGTGGTGGCGACCAGCCGGCCGGTGGGGGAGCGGCTGACCGGAGAGTTTGGCCTTTCCAAGGTGGATGTGGTCGAGCCGGGCCTGCCCGACCTGCCGCGCAGCGCGCCGGGGAGCGGGACGTGTCGCATCCTGTCGGTTGGCGTGCTGACGCCGCGCAAAGGCCATGACGTGCTGCTGCGGGCGCTGGCGCGGCTTCCTGACCTCGATTGGACGCTGGCCATCGCCGGGTCAGCCGGGCGGGACCCGGACCATGCCGCGCGCTTGACAGCGTTGATCCCGGAACTCGGGCTGAACAGCCGGGTGCGGCTGCTGACCGAAGCGGACGGGGCGGCGCTGGACGCGCTGTGGCGGGACGCGCATCTGTTCGCGCTGGCGAGCCGGTGGGAGGGCTACCCTGCCGGCGTCATGGAGGCGCTGCGCCGCGGCATCCCCGTGGTCGTGACGGAGGGCGACAAGCCCGGCGGCGTCAGCGCGTCCGTGCCGCCGGGCGTGGGCGCGGTTTGCGCGCTGGAGGACGAGCCGACTTTTTCAAAATGCCTGCGCCGCCTGGTGTTCGACGCCGGGCTGCGGGCGGAGATGGCGGAGCGCGCTTGGCGGGCCGGGCAGCGCCTGCCGGGCTGGGCGGCGCAAGCGACGTTGCTGGAACAAGCGTTGGGAGGTTGAACATGGCGTTGCTGGGCTGCATCGCGGACGATTTCACCGGGGCGACCGACCTCGCCTCGACGCTGGTGCGCGGCGGCATGCGCACCGTGCAGTTGATCGGCGCGCCCGGGCCGGACGAGCCGGCGCCGGACGTGGACGCCATAGTGGTGGCGCTGAAGTCCCGCACGGCGCCGGCCAGGCAGGCAGTGGGAGAAAGCCTGGCGGCGCTCGCTTGGCTGCAAGCGGCCGGGTGCCGGCAGATGTTCTCGAAATACTGCTCGACGTTCGACAGCACGGATGAGGGCAACATCGGCCCGGTGGCGGACGCGCTGATCGCGGCCTTGGGCTGCGGCTTCGCCGTCGCCTGCCCGGCGTTCCCCGCCAACGCGCGCACGGTATACCAAGGGCACCTGTTCGTGGGCCACGCGCTGCTGTCGGAAAGCGGGATGCAGGACCACCCGCTGACGCCGATGCGGGACCCCAACCTCCTGCGCGTGCTGTCGCGGCAAACGGATGGGACGGTGGGGCTGGTACCGTTCGTGACGGTGGCGCGGGGGGCGGCGGTGATCCGCTCGGCGCTGGCGATGCTCAAGGAGCAGGGGCGGCGCTACGCTATCGTGGATGCGGTGACGGACGCGGACCTGCTGGCCATCGGCGAGGCGGTGGACGGCCAGGCGCTGGTGACGGGCGGCTCCGGGGTGGCGATGGGGCTGCCGGAGAACTTCCGGCGTGCCGGGCTACTGGGGCAGGAGGACGCGGGCGCGCTGCCGGACGCGCCGGGCGCGGCGGCGGTGCTGGCGGGATCGTGCTCGCGCGCCACGCTGTTCCAGTTGGGCGTGGCCCGGGACCAACTGCCGACGCTGGAGCTTGACCCCATGGCCACGCCCGACCCGGCGGCGCTGACCGCGCAGGCGCTGGCCTGGGCGGAGAACAAGCTGGGCGACACGCCCGTGGTGATCGCGGCTAGCGCGCCGCCGGACCGGGTGGCGGCGCTGCAAGCGCGGCTGGGCCGGGACGCCGCGGGGGCGCTGGTGGAGGAAACAATGGCCGGGATCGCCGCCGGGCTGGTGGCGCGGGGCGTGCGGCGTATGGTGGTGGCGGGCGGGGAAACCAGCGGCGCGGTGGTGAGCCGGCTCGGGGTGAAGCGGCTGCGCATCGGGGCGGAGATCGACCCCGGCGTGCCCTGGACCTACGCGGAGGGCGGGGCCGCGCCGCTGCTGCTGGCGCTGAAGTCCGGCAACTTCGGCGGGCGCGACTTCTTCCTGCAAGCGTTCGAGCAGCTGGTGTGATGGGGACGGGCATGGAGGAAGCGGAACTGCGCGCCCTGCTGGTGACGTTGGCGGTAAGCCTGTTCGCCCGCGGCTACTCGGTCGGCAGCGCCGGCAACATCAGCGTGCGGCTGCCGGACGGATACCTGATGACGCCCACCAACTCCTGCCTGGGCCGGCTGGACCCGGCGCGGCTGTCGCGGCTCGACGCGGAGTTCGCGCATGTAGGCGGCGATCCTCCGTCCAAGGAGGTGTTCATGCACCGGGCGTTCTACGGGGCGCGGGCGGACGCCGGGGCGGTGGTGCACCTGCATTCCACGGCGGCGACGGCGGCGGCGTGCCTTTCAAACGTGGACGCAGACAACCCGATCCCGCCGCTCACCCCTTACTTCGTGATGCGCGTCGGCCGCCGCCTGCCAATCGTGCCGTACTACCGGCCCGGCGACGCCGCCATGGAGCCGGCCATCGCCGCGGAAGCGCGCACGGCGCGGGCGGTGCTGCTGGCGAACCACGGCCCCGTGGTCAGCGGGCGCACGCTCACGGACGCAGTGTATGCGGCGGAGGAGTTGGAGGAGGCGGCGAAGCTGTTCCTTGCGCTGCGCGGGGCGGCGGTGCGGACGCTGTCGCCGGCGCAGGTGGATGACCTGCTGGCGACATTTGGCTGATCGGCGCGGGGCGATGAGGGACGGATAGGTTACGTTGCCAGTCTATCCGCGACCATTTGCGGCCATACTCAATTACGGGCCGTCGCAAGACCACCATCAATCATGCCTTCGCTTCGGCCATCGCGCCCTGCGACACATTCAATGAGGCGAGCGTCAGGGAAGCGATCGTGCTGCTGGGCCAAGACCCTGACCTTGACCTTCAATGCTCCTATTGCGGTGCCGCTGCCGAAACATGGGACCATGTTTTTGCAACGGTCTCTGCCAGCGAGTTCAGCGGTCACGGGCACCGTTTGGGCAATCTCCTGCCCTGCTGCAAGACCTGCAACTCAAGGAAGGGCAACAAGCACTGGCTGACCTACATCCGCTCCCTGAGGTTGGATGTCGATTTGCTGGAGCAAAGGACATCTTTGATCAGGGCGTATCTGAAAAGGTTCGAGGTCGTTGATTTTTATACCTCATCCCCTTCCGCAATACAGCGAGCTGCAGCATATACGGAGCCAAATACTGGCTATGTTCATCCGGGCGGATCAGCTTGCCGCGGAAATCCGCGCGGCGACGGAGCCGCAGGCGATTGACAAGTCTGGCTGAACGACGGGGCCGCGACCCGTCGCTCATACGGGCGGCACCATTGATCGACCTGTGTATGGTTGCCGGCGGGTTTCACCCATCCTCCGCGCCCCGTGCGGTAGGATGGGTGCCCGTCGGCGGATGACAGTTATTCAACCAAGCCGTCCGTATCAGAACTCCAGCAAATTGTCCCTGAACTGCTTGTGCGCGTAGCTGCGCCGCACCAGCCCGCGCTGCTGCAGCGCGGGCACCAGCCCGTCCGTCACTTCTGTCACCGTTTTGCGGCTGACGTTCGGCAAGACCAGCAGGAAGCCGTCGCCGCCCACCTCCTGCATCGCCTCGTCCATCTGCGCCGCGACCGTTTCCGGCGTGCCCACCAGGTCCACGCTGCCGCCGTGGCTGGTGTAGGCGAGGATCGCCTCGCGCAACGTGCGTCCGCCGGCTTTCTTCAGGAAGTTGGCCAGGCTGGACTGGTGGCCGTTGGTGGTCAGCTCGCCCACCGGGGCATCGAGGTCATAGCCGGAAAAGTCGATGTTCGTGGTCCATCCCATCTGGGCCAGCCGCCGGTGCACCTCCTCCGTGGTGGCGACGCCGCGCTGGGCGGCGCGAGCCTGCGCTTCCTCGTCCGTGTTGGCCAGCACCGGCGTCGCCATGAACAGCACCTTGCAACTGTCCGGGTTCCGCCCGGCGGCGCGCATCCGCATCCGCACGTCCTGGCGGTAGTCCTTCATGGCCTGCACCCCTTTCGGGTGCGCCACCACCGTATCGGCATAGCGCGCGGCGGTTTCCCGCCCTTTGGCGGAGCCGCCGGCCTGCGCGATCACTGGGCGGCCCTGCGGGCACGGGCCGGAGTTCAGCGGGCCGCGGCTCGCATAGTGTTCGCCCTTGAAGTCAATGGTGTGAACCTTGGCCGGGTCGATCAGCACGCCGGTCCTGCGGTCGGCCACGATGGCGCCGGGTTCCCAGGAGTCCCACAGCCGCGTCACCACGTCGATATACTCGGCCGCCATCTCATAACGGGTGTCGTGCTCCGGCAGCTTGTCCAGGCCGAAGTTCTGGCCGGAATAGTCGGAGCTGCCGGTCACCATGTTCCACCCGGCCCGGCCGCCCGACACCTGGTCCAGCGTGCCGACAATGCGCGCCGTGAGGTAGGGATGGTAGGCAAAGGTCGAAAGCGTCGGCACGATGCCGAGCCGCGAGGTCGCCGCCGCCATGAGCGCGGCCACCACCGACGGCTCCTGCCGCGGCACGGACATGCCGTTCTTCAGGAACATGTCGCGCGAGTTCTGCCAGTTCTGCCCGATGTAGATGGAATCCTCGATCAGCAGGTAATCGAAGCAGGCGCGCTCGATGGACCGGGCGAGGTCGAGGAACATCTCCGCCGACATCCATTCCTCGCTGATGTTGCCGCTCCACTGCTCGCCCCAGGCTTGGATGCTTGAGCCTTGCAGGAACCAGGCAAGGTGGAATGGGGCAGCGGACATGCGGCGGACTCCTCGGCAATGCGGGATGAGCCAAGCATGGGGCGTGCCAAGGCCGCCGGGCCGGTCGGGACTCCAGCATCGCTTTTGGAAACGGGCCGGATCGTGAAGCGGCGCAAGGCCGCGACCCGGCCGACGCCGGGCGTGCCAGCGTCGGCCAAGAAGCGGCTTGCGTCCTTGGCGTCGTGCCTGTCGGCCGGCCCCGCCGCGTGTTCGCGCAACAGGGTTCAATTCCTGAGCCGAGCCTTACCGGTGTCCATGGTGCGCCTGCCCTACGAGCGGACGGCCACGTGGCGGCGCACGCTCTGCATTCGGCCATAGGCGGCCGTTCCCGTGCCCGCGCCGCGGGGCAGCGAGAAGGTGGTCTGAACCAGGGGCTCGCTGCCAGGCGTTGGCTCAAGCTGCGCCAAGGAAGAAGGCTGGACGTTGTTGCCGGTCTGCTGCGGATACGCTTCGGACCTGGTGTCGGCCATGAATGCCGGGCTGGTGGTGACATAGGCGTTGGCTCCGAACGGAAATGGATCGCCGTTGCCCTCGCCTGCGAATGCC
>CALMVT010000345.1:0-39239 GCA_937873175.1 uncultured Acetobacteraceae bacterium
GGCCCAGGCGCTGGCCCGGCATTGCCGCCGGCTCGCGATTCCGTTCGTGGTGGCCGGCGACGCGCGGCTGGCGGCCGCCGCCGGCGCCGGCATCCACCTGCGCGGGGGCCGCCCGCCGGATGAACGACTGCGTACTCAGCGGGCGGCAAAGGGCGCGCGCCGGGTCAACACGGTGGTGACCAGCTCCGCCCACACGGTTGCCGAGCTGCGCCGGGCTTGGACGGCCAAGGTGGACGCGGTGTTCCTGTCGCCCGTTCTGCCGACCCGAAGCCACCCGGGCAGCCCGGCGCTCGGCGTCGTGCGCTGGGCCGCATTGGCGGGACGGCTGCCTTCTCACGGGCGTTTGAACGGGTGGCCCATCGTCCTGGCGCTGGGCGGCGTGGATGGGCGGCAAGCGCGCCGCTTGCCGCGCTGGTGCGGCGGGGCGGGGGCGATCGGGGCGTTGCTGCCGGATGCCGCCGACGGGGAAGGCGGCAAGATTGTGGCCCTGGGGTCACAGTGTTTCGCAATTGCCATAAGTCGTTGATCCCGGGAATTGCGGCAATCAGCCAGCGCGGCAATAGTGTGAATGGGCCTGGTTGCCCTTGCCGTTGACGCGCTGTATGCGGGTCAAAAGGCAGGTGTCGGGCGGGGCCGTGAATATCTGCCGGTGATCGGCGAATTAGGGAGAAGTTGAATGCGTAAGCTCCTGCTGGCCACCGTGGCCGCAATGGGCGCCTCCATGGGAGCGGCCGCCGTGGCGGACGCCCAAACGGCCAGTCCGGAGCCGGGCACCGTAACGGTCCGCTTGAACGGCCGGTTCCGGTTCTACGGCGGGATCGTCACCGACCGCGATGTCAACAACAATGCGGCGGGCACGCCGACCGGAAACTTCGACGCAACCGGCAACGGCACCGGCACCAACTCGTCTGGCACCAACAAGCAGTCGAGCTATGGGTTCGGCAACTATGCGCGCTTGTATCCGGGCTTCGACGGCGTGGCCGCGAACGGCCTGAAATATGGCGCCAGCCTCGAAATCCGGCAGGACAACAACGTCGGCGCCGGCGGCGGCACGTATGGCAGCGTCTCGAGGGCGAACTCGAACCGCTCCCTCCTGTACTTCCGGCGGGAATGGGGCTACATCGGCACGGATCAGCTCGGCACGATCCGCCTCGGCTCGGCCGACCAGCCGACCAGCCTCTACATGACCGGCAACTTTGAAAACTTCAACGACGGCGGCTTCAACGGCGACGTTGGCGGCCTGGCAGCGTCGAACACCCAGCTCACCTGGCCGTTCGCCGACGTTGGCAGCTATTACTCGACGACAAAGGTGATCTACCTGTCACCGCAGCTTTACGGCTTCGACTTCGGCGTGTCTTACGAGCCAAACACCGGCGGCACGGGCCTCAACAACGCCTGCAACAGCTCCAACGGCGGGGTTTCTGTCACCAACTTCGTCAACTCGGCTGGCGTCTTCACCCAGGCCACCGGCGCGAATGCCCAGGGCGTCTCTGGCCCGGGCTGCGACCGTTTGTCCTCGTCGCCGGTCGGCGGCGAAAGCGCCCGGCGCAAGAACACCGTGGACGCGCTGCTGCGCTACCGCGGCACGTTCGGCGCGTTCGGCATTGCGGCCACTGCCGCTTATGTCGGCGGTGGGCACGTGCTCGACAATTCCGGCACGGCGTTCAACAACAACCCGCTGCTTACCGGCGGTGCTCGGCCCAATTACGACGGCCTGAGCGTGGGCGACTTTGGCCTTGCCTTGACCTATGGCGGGCTCAGCGTCGGCGGCAAGTACATGTTCGGCCGCTACAACGGCCAGCTGGGCGTGCTGGTGCCGAAGGGGCTGCCGGACAGCGAATCCGCCCTGGTTGGCTTCTCCTACACGTTCGGGCCCGCCATCGTCGGCGCGCATTACCTTTACAACAAGAGCGCGGGCGACGTGAACAACGCCTTCTTCGGCCGCACGCGCACCGAGCAGGGCATCGCCGCAGGCGCGACCTACTCCTTGGCGCCAGGCTTGTCGCTGTTTGCGTCCTATCTCTACGGGGAGCGCAAGCAGAACGGCTACAACTTCGTCACCGGCCAGGGCGTTTCCGCCACAACGCCGGGTGGCAACCCCTTCTCCAACAAGATCACCTCGCAGGTGTTCGCGGTCGGCACCGGCTTTAGCTGGTAATCGACGAAGGTCTTTGCGGGCGGGCGGGGCGGTGGGCAACCACCGCCCCGTTTGCATTTGGGGGCATGCTGGTGCCTGCGGTCCGGCTTGGCGCTGCGGCGTGACCAGGCTATGACGCTGCGCGGCGCGCAGCGCGCCGTTTTCGGGTAGGTTTCTTATGGTGCACCGCACGGCTTCGATATTCTTTGTCCTGATCGCGGTTTTGGGACTGGCCGCGTGCGGCCCGGCAAAGGTGCGCCCGGTGGCGGATGACGAGTATCAGGATTACCGCCTCAAGGGCCCTGAAAGGGGCAAGCTGTTCGGCGACCAGGGTCTCGCCATCGGCATCGGCAAGGGCGCGGCCGGCTCCGCCCAAGCGCAGGATGGGGGCGGAGCGCTGGGCGTCAACGCCTACTTGTGGCGCGGCGCGCTGGATACGCTGTCGTTCATGCCGCTGGCGTCCGCGGACCCGTTCGGCGGGGTCATCATCACCGACTGGTATCAGCCGCCGACAAGCGGCGGGGAGCGGTTCAAGGCGACCGCCTACATCCTCGGGCGCCAGCTCCGCGCGGACGGCGTCAAGGTGTCGATCTTCCGGCAGGTGGCCCAGGGTGGCCAGTGGGTCGATCAGCCCGTCAGCGCTGTGACCACGAGCGAGATCGAGAACAAGGTCCTTGCCCGGGCGCGGGAGCTGCGGTCGCAGGTGGCCGGGTCCTGACGCGACGCCCGTTGCCCCATCGGCCGGGCTGAACGACTCAGTCCGCAGTGATCAGAAGGTAGGCTGCGCTTCCCATGAATGATGTGCCCGCGACGGCCGCCACGGACGGGCCGAGCTACGATTTCCGCACCGCCGAGCCGCGCTGGCAGCAGGCGTGGGACGCGGCCGGATGCTTCCGCGTGGCGGACGTGCCGGCGGACGGCAAGCCGAAGTATTACGTGCTGGAGATGTTCCCGTATCCCAGCGGGAAGATCCACATGGGCCACGTGCGCAACTACACGCTGGGCGACGTGGTGGCCCGCTACAAGCGCGCCCGGGGTTACGCCGTGCTGCATCCGATGGGCTGGGACGCTTTCGGCCTGCCCGCGGAGAATGCGGCGCGGGAGCGGGGCGTGCACCCGGCCGAATGGACGCGCGCCAACATCGCGGCAATGCGCACCGAGCTGCAGCGGATGGGCTTGTCCATCGACTGGTCGCGCGAGTTCGCGACCTGCGAGCCGGAATATTATGGGCATCAGCAGAAGCTGTTCCTGGATTTCCTGCGCGCCGGGCTGGTGGAGCGCAAGGAAAGCTGGGTCAACTGGGACCCGGTGGATGGCACCGTGCTGGCCAACGAGCAGGTGATCGACGGCCGTGGCTGGCGGTCCGGCGCCACGGTGGAGAAGCGCCAGCTTTCTCAATGGTTCTTCCGCATCACGGAGTATGCCCCGGAGCTGCTGGCCGCGCTGGACGGGTTGGACCGCTGGCCGGAGCGGGTGCGGACCATGCAGGCCCGCTGGATCGGGCGCAGCGAGGGCGCCCGGGTGCGCTTCCCCCTGGTCGCCCCGCTCGGCACTGAGACCCCCGCGGAGATCGAGGTGTTCACCACCCGGCCGGACACGCTGTTCGGCATGTCGTTCGTGGCGCTGGCGCCGGAGCATCCGGTGTCCGCGGCCGTGGCGTCCGGCAACCCGGCGGCGACGGCCTTCGTGGCGCAATGCCGCAGCATGGGCACCAGCGAGGCGGTGATCGAGTCGGCGGAGAAGCAGGGCTTCGACACCGGCCTGCGGGTCGGCCACCCGCTGATGCCGGGCCAGACGTTTCCGGTGTGGATCGCGAACTTCGTGCTGATGGAATACGGCACGGGCGCGATCTTCGGCTGCCCGGCGGGCGACCAGCGGGATCTGGACTTTGCCCGCAAGTATGGCCTGGACACCCCGGCCGTCGTGCTGCCGCCGGGCGAGGTAGCGGAAGGCTTCGTCGTGGGCGCCCACGCTTATGACGGGCCTGGGACGATGATCAACTCGGGGTTCCTGGACGGTTTGGACACCGACGCGGCCCGGCGGACGGCCATCGAGGCGCTGGAGCGCGAGAGCGCCGGGACCGGCGTGGTAAACTGGCGCATGCGGGATTGGGGCGTGAGCCGCCAGCGCTACTGGGGCTGCCCGATCCCGGTGATCCATTGCGCCGCCTGCGGCGCCGTGCCGGTGCCGGACGCCGACCTGCCGGTGCGGTTGCCGGAGGATGTGCGTTTCGACCAGTCGGGCAACCCGCTCGACCACCACCCAACGTGGAAGCACGTGGCCTGCCCGCGCTGCGGCGGCGCCGCGGAGCGGGAAACCGACACCTGTGACACGTTCGTGGACAGCTCCTGGTACTTCACGCGCTTCTGCAGCCCCGGCGCGGACGTGCCCGTCGTGCGGCAAGCAGCGGACCAATGGCTGCCGGTGGACCAGTATATCGGCGGGATCGAGCATGCGATCCTGCATTTGCTGTACTCGCGCTTCTTCATGCGGGGGATGCAGGCGACGGGCCAGGTCGGCGTGGCCGAGCCGTTCGCCGGACTGTTCACCCAGGGCATGGTGACGCACGAAAGCTACAAGGGCGCCGACGGGCGCTGGCTGTATCCGGAGGAGGTGGAGCGCCAGCCGGACGGCACCGCCCGGCATGTCGAAACGCAGGAGCCGGTGACGGTGGGGCGGATCGAGGCGATGTCGAAATCGAAGCGCAACACGGTGGACCCCGCCGCGATCATCGCGCGCTTCGGCGCGGACACGGCGCGCTGGTTCATCTTGTCGGACAACCCGCCGGACCGGGACATCGAGTGGACGGAAAGCGGGGTCGCCGGCGCGTCGCGCTTCATCCAGCGGGCGCACCGCCTGGCGGCGGGCGTAGCGCGGGTGCCGTGCCCGCCGTCGATGCCGGGCGTGGGGTCGGCGAGCATGGGGCCAGCCGCGGCGGCGCTGCGCCGCGCCACCCACCGCGCCATTGCGGCGGTGACGGAGGCATTGGAAACCTTCGCCTTCAACCTCGCGGTTGCGCGGCTGTACGAGCTTGCCTCGGCGCTGGGCGAGGCGGAACGCGTCGGCGCCGAGGACGGGCTGGCCTGGGCGCGGCATGAGGCCGTCGCGACCATGGCCCGGCTGCTCGCGCCCATGGCGCCGCATCTGGCGGAGGAGATCGGGTGGATGCTCGATCCCGGGCGCACATCGTTGATCTGCGACCTGCCCTGGCCGGAAGCGGACCCGGACCTGCTGACGGTCGAGACGGTGACGCTGGCGGTGCAGGTGATGGGCAAGCTGCGCGCGACGGTGGCGCTGCCGCCGGGCGCAGAGGCGGCGGCAGCCTATGCGGCGGCGGAGGCCGACCCGAACGTGCAGCGCGCGCTGGAAGGGCGCCGGGTGGTGAAGCGTATCCACGTGCCGGACCGGATCGTGAACTTCGTGGTGGCGGGCTGAAGGGGGTGGCGGGCGTAGGGCGCATGGCGCGGCGAACTGCGTTGCTGGGCGGCGGGGCGGCGTTGGCCGGGTGCGGGTTCCGCCCGCTTTACGCGCCGGCGGCCTCCGGGGCGCCCGGCCCGGCCGCGGCGGAGATGGCGGCAATCTACGTCCCCGTGTTCGCCGATCGGCCCGGCCAGTTGCTGCGGCAGGAATTGCAGCAGCGGTTCGAGGGCACCGGCACCGGGACGGCCAAGCGATACGAACTGGTCGCCTCCATCGCGGTCAACGCCGAGGCCATTGCGATCCAGCGGGACAGCTCATCCTCCCGCATACGCTTGATCGGGTCTGCGCCGTGGGTGTTGCGCACCTTGTCGCTGGACCACGCCGTGCTCGCCCAGGGCACCAGCCGGACCCTCGACGGCTACAACATCCTCAACCAGCAGTTCTTTGCGGCCGACCTGGAAAGCGAGGTGGTGATCCGCCGGGTGGCGGCAACGCTCGCGGACCAGATCAGCACGCAGGTCGGCGCATTCTTCCTGCGACGGGCCGAGGCGGCGTGAAGCTTGAGGCCCGGCGGACCGCGGCGTTCCTGCGGGATCCCGGCGCCGTGCGCGTCGTGCTGCTGCACGGCGAGGATGAGGGGATGGTGCGCCACCGCGCCGACGCGCTGACGCAGGCGGTGGTCGGGGGGCGCGACGACCCGTTCCGCGTCGCCTGGCTGTCGCGGGAGGACCATCCGCGGCTTTTGGAAGAGGCGACCGCGATTTCCATGATGGGCGGGCGGCGGGTGATCCGGGTCCGCGACGCCGGGGACGGCCTGACGGCCGCCGTGAAGCAGGTCGCCGAAACCGCCGGGGACAGCCTGACTGTGCTGGAAGCCGGCGCGCTGCCGAGCCGGTCCAAGCTGCGGGCGCTCGTCGAGGCGGCGGCGAACGGCGCGTCGGTCGCCTGCTACCCGGAGGAGGGCCGCGCGTTGCAGGACGCCATCGAGGGCGGCCTGAATGCGGAAGGCGTGCGGCTGGACGCGGAGGCGCTGCGGTGGCTCACGGACCACGTGGGCGGCGACCGCGGATCGACCCGGGGCGAGGTGGAGAAGCTGGTCCTGTATGCCGGCGCGGACCGGCGGCTCGATCTTGAGGCCGTGCGGGCCTGCGTGGGCGACCTGGCCGCGGCGTCGTTCGACGATGCCCTCTATGCGGCGATGGCGGGAGATGTGGCGGCGGCCGACACGGCGGCGGAGCGCACGCTGGCCGAGGGCATGGCGCCCGTGGCGTTCAGCCGCGGCGTGCTGGCGCATCTCGGCAAAATGCACATGGCGCGGGGGCACATGGCCGCCGGGCTTTCGGTGGCCGACGCGGTGCGGGCTTTGCGGCCGCCGGTGTTCTTCAAGCGGGTGGCCGCGTTCACGGAGGCGCTCGGGTGGTGGACTCCGCGCAGGCTGGTGCAGGCGATGGAGGAGGTGCGCCGGGTCGAGCTGGCCTGCAAGCAGACCGGGGCCTTGGACGGGCTGCTGGTGCGGCGCATGCTGCTGGGCCTGGCCCGGCAAGGGGAGGTGGCGCGGGGCCGGGAGCGCGGCTAACCGCGCCGGAGCAGCGCCAGGATGCCGTCGAGCTGGTCCAGCGTCCGGTAATGCACGCGGACGCTGCCGCCGGCGCCGTCGAACTCGATCTGCACCTTGAGGCCGAGCCGAGCCGCGAGGTCGCGCTCCAGCGTCACGATTTCCCGGTCCCGCGGCGGCTCCGACTCGGTTGAAGGCGGGGTGCGCAGGCTGCGCTGGGTCAGGGCCTCGGTTTGCCGGACGTTCAGCCCGCGGGCCAGCACGGTGCGCGCCGCGGCTTCCGGCGCCGAGTGGCCCAGCAGCGCGCGGGCGTGCCCGGCGGACAGCGCGCCGGACTGCACGTGCACCTGGACGCCGCTCGGCAAGCCCAGCAGGCGCATCGTGTTGGCGACGTGGCTCCGCGACTTGCCGACCAAGCCACCCAACTGGTCCTGGGTGAGGCCGAACTCGCCCATCAGCCGCTTGTAGCCCTGCGCCTCCTCGATGGGATCGAGGTCTTGGCGCTGCAGATTCTCCACCAGGGACGCCGCCATGGCGTCCGAGTCGGACAGCCTGCGAATCAGGACCGGGGCCTCCTTCAGCCCCGCCGCCTGGGCGGCCCGCCACCGGCGCTCCCCCGCGATGATCTGGTAGCGGCCCGGCGCTGCCGGGTGCGGACGCGCCAGGATCGGCTGCAAGACGCCTTGCTGCTTGATGGAAGCGGCAAGCTCTTCCAGCCGTCCCGGGTCCATGGCAACCCGCGGCTGAAACGGCCCGGGTTCCATGGAGGCGAGGGGCAGGGTGGCGCGCGGCGCGGCGTCCGAGGCGGCGCCGGCCTGCGCGTCCCCGAACAAAGCCGCCAGGCCCCGGCCGAGCCGGGGAGAGGTGTCGCGCTCCGTCACTTGCCCCGGTGCTCCCGCCGCATCACCTCGACGGCGAGGCGGAGATAGGCTTGCGCGCCGGGCGAACGGAGGTCGTAGAGCATGACCGGCTTGCCGTGGCTCGGCGCTTCGGACACCCGCACGTTGCGCGGGATCACCGTCTGGTAAACGAGCTGGCCGAAGAAGCTGCGCACGTCGGCAGCGACAAGCTCCGACAGGTTGTTGCGCTTATCAAACATCGTCAGAACGATGCCCTGCAGGGAAAGCCGGGGGTTGAGGTGCTGCTGGACGCGCTCAATGGTGCGGACGAGCTGGCTGATGCCTTCCAGGGCGAAGAATTCGCATTGCAGGGGCACCAGAACCGCATCGGCCGCGACCAGGCCGTTGACCGTGAGCAGGCCAAAGGACGGCGGGCAGTCGATCAGGACGAAGCTGTGGCGTCCGGATGTGGCGGCGAGCGCTTGCCGCAACCGATACTCGCGCTGCTCCGACCCGGCCAGTTCGAGCTCGGCCCCGGCGAGGTCGGCGTCCGCCGGCAGGATATGGAGGTTGGGCACGGCGGTGGCGAAGGCGGTGGCGGCGATGCTGTCCTCGCCCACCAGCGCCGTGTAGGTCCCGCGCTCCCGCCGCGATTGGCCGATGCCCAACCCCGTCGAGGCGTTGCCCTGCGGGTCCAGGTCGACCAGCAGCACGCTTTCCCCGGCGGTCGCGAGTGCCGTCGCGAGGTTGATGGCCGTCGTGGTCTTGCCGACGCCGCCTTTCTGGTTGGCAATCGCCAGGACCCGGGTTGGGTGGGCGCCGCCGGGTGAGGGGGCGGCGGACTGAACGGGCGACTCAGGCATGGGTGATCTCGGTCAGGGCGAGGATCGTCGAGCCGGCACCGCCCCCGTGGTTGAACCGCTTGATCCGCATGCGCCAGTGTTTCTCCGCTTCGGCGATTTCGTCCTCGACGCGCGCACCCTTGGCGAACAAGGCGGTGCCGCCGGGGATCAGCAAGCGATGGGCATGCGCCGCCAGCGCCGGAAGCGGCGCAAGCGCGCGGGCGGTGATGAGCGGGACGCGGGGCAGCGACAATTCCTCGATGCGCATGCAGTGCACTTGGACGGGAGCACCGGTTACACGCTGGGCCTCGATCAGGAAAGCGGCTTTGCGGCTGTCGGCTTCAACGAGGTCAAAGGGAATCCCTGTTGCCAGGGCCACGACGAGGCCGGGAAACCCTGCCCCTGAGCCGAGGTCCATGCCGCGTGGGGTGCCCGCGGGGATGAGGGGCACGAACCGCAGGCTATCCCCGATGTGCCGCGGCCACAGGTGGTCACGGTCGCCGTGGGACACCAGGTTGATCGACTTCGTCCATTTCTGCACCAGGGCGGCGAATTGCTGGAGCCGTTCCGCTGTTTCACGTGGAACGGCGTTCATCGAAACGTCGGGCGTCTTGCCGTACCAGGGCGCCAATCGTTCATTCCCCCACGCCCGGCGCTGGCGCCGCCGGCTCTGCATGACAAAGCGTTCTGCAGGGCCTAACATGGCAAGCGCGTGCCGCGAAGACGGCGGCCCTGCTGGCGAGGCCCCGATTGCCGCAACTGTCCATCCATGCCCCCTTCGGCGCCCTGACGTTCTCGGAGGATGACGGCGCCCTCGTGGCTGTTGATTGGGGATGGGGGCGCGACCAGGAAGCAACCGAACTTCTTGTTCGGGCACGCGAGCAGATGCACGAATACCTTGATGGCGAGCGGAGGAGTCTCGACCTGCCGATCCGGCCGGCCGGGTCCGCTTACCAGCAAAGGGTTTGGGCGACTCTGGCGTCGATTCCATGGGGGCAAACATGGACGTATTCCGCCGTCGCGGACAGGGCCGGCGGAAGTGCGCGTTCCGTTGCGGCGGCTGCCTTGCGCAATCCGCTCCCCATCGTCATCCCGTGCCACCGGGCGGTCGCCGACCGCGGCCTGGGCGGCTACTCCGAAGGGCAGGGCCTGGACACGAAGCGGTATCTGATCCAACTCGAAGCCCGACCCGCATGACACGCCGTCGGTCGCGGCGCACGGAGGAGAGGTAACGATGGCGCACGCAATCCGCATCCATGCCTATGGCGGGCCGGAAGCCATGCAGTGGGACGACGTGCCGACGCCTGAGCCTGGCCCGGCCGAGGTGCTGGTCCACCACACCGCGATCGGCTTGAACTACATCGACGTTTATTTCAGGAACGGCCTTTACAAAGCGCCGTCCTTGCCCGCGGCCTTGGGCATGGAGGCGGCGGGCGTCGTCAAGGCGGTCGGTTCGGACGTGAGGAGCCTCAAGGTCGGCGACCGCGTCGCCTACGCCTCCGGGCCGATCGGGGCGTATTCCACGGACCGGGTCATCTCCGCCGATCGGGTGGTCCGCGTGCCCGACGGGATCAGCGACCAGACAGCGGCGGCCATGATGCTGCAAGGCATGACGGCGCAGTACCTGCTGCGCCGCACCTATGCCGTGAAGAACGGCGACACGATCCTGGTCCATGCCGCGGCGGGCGGGGTCGGGCTGATCCTGTGCCAATGGGCGAAGCACCTGGGCGCGACCGTGATCGGCGTCGTGTCCACGGACGAAAAGGCGCGCATCGCGAAGGAGCACGGCGCGGCCCACGCGGTCGTCGGCTACGAGAAGCTGGCGTCCGAGGTCAAGAAGATCACGGGCGGCAAGATGGTGCCGGTCGTTTACGACAGCGTGGGCAAGGATACCTTTGCTGTCAGCCTGGACTCCTTGGCACCCCTTGGCACCATGGTCAGCTACGGCAATTCCTCCGGCCCGGTGCCGCCGTTCGAGATTGCGGTGCTCGGCGCCAAGGGCAGCCTGTTCTTGACCCGCCCGACGCTGGCCACCTACACGGCGTCGCGGGCTGACCTTGAGCGGTCGGCAGAGGACCTGATGCAGGTGGTGGCGTCGGGCGCGGTGCAGATCAAGGTCAACCAGACCTTCGCCTTGAGGGACGCGGCCGAGGCGCACCGCGCGTTGGAAGCACGCAAGACGACGGGCAGCACCGTGCTGATCCCCTGATGCACAAGGCTATCAGCGGGATCGCGCTCGGGGCAGGAGGCAGCAACGGGAGAAAGCGATGAGTGAATCGAACGGAGCAGACCCGGTAGCGGAGGGCAGGCGTGCGGCGGCCACCACGGGGGAGACGGTGTCAAACCCATATCCGAAGGGCACGGAGGAACACGGCAAATGGCTGGAAGGGTACGAAAACGGGCTGGCGGCCGAGGAGGGCGACCTGCCCTCGGACTTCGCTTGAAGTGCCGGGTCGGGCCGGCGGCGCGTCTGCCCCATGCTGGCACGGCCGTCACCGAACTACTGGTCAACTGACACCTGGAACCCTCATTCTGAGGCGACTCGGACAGGTCGGCATGGTTCTTGAATGCTCACGTCCCATGCAAACAAGGAACCGGTGATGGCGGATGTCGTCGTGGTCGGCGCGGGGATCAGCGGCGCGGCCTCGGCCTATGAGCTTGCGACCGCCGGGTTGAAGGTGGTGCTGATCGACCGCTACGGCCCCGCCGCCATGGCATCCGGCTGGACGCTCGCCGGCGTGCGGCAATCCGGGCGTCACCCGGCCGAGCTGCCGCTGGCCCGGCGGGCGGTGTCGATTTGGGACACCCTGGCCGAGCAACTCGGCGCGCCCACGCACTACCGGCGGCGCGGCAACCTCCGCCTCGCCCGCACGCCGGAGGAGTGGGCCAGCCTCGCCGCCATGGTCGAGGAGCAATGCGCGGCCGGCCTCGATCTGTCGCTGCTCGACGCGAAGCAGGTGGCGGCGCTCGCCCCGGCGGTGTCGCCCGCGGTGCTCGGCGCGTCCTACTGCCCCACGGACGGCCACGCCGACCCGCAGGCAACGGTGCAGGCCTTCGTGGACGCTGCGGTCCGCGCCGGCGCCGAAACGCGGTTCGGCGAGGACGTGCTGTCCATCGACACGGCGGGTGGACGGGTGGTCGGGGTGACGACAAACGCCGGGCACATCCCGGCCGGGCGTGTCATTCTGGCGGCCGGCGTGTTCGGCAACCGGCTGCTGGGGCCGCTCGGCTTGTCCGTGCCGCTGCGGGTGCGCCTGGTGACGGCGGTGCGCACCGCCCCGGCGGCGCCGGTGCTGGATCAGGTGATCGGCGTCGCCAACGCCGACTGCGCCGGGCGGCAGGAAGTGACGGGCCGGTTCCGCTTCACCGGCGGCAGCACCGAATGGGCCGGCGAAGTCGAAACCGGCGCCCGCCCCCGGGTACGCCCGCCGACGCGCGGGGTCGCCGACGCGATCCGCCTGTTCGGGGCCGCGGTCCCGGCGGTGCTGGACGCGCCCATCGATGAGATCTGGGCCGGGCTGATCGACCAAACGCCCGACGCGCTGCCGGTGCTGCAGCAGGTCTCCGACCCGGCGGGCCTGGTCATCGCCATGGGCTTCTCCGGCCACGGCTTCTGCCTCGGTCCCGTCACCGGCCAGGTCGCCGCCGCCATGGCGCAGGACCTGCCGGTGGACCTGCCGCTGGAGCCGTTCGCCCTAGCCCGCTTCGACCGCTGGAACGCGCCGAGCGAGCCGATGACGCTTCACGGATAACGCGGCGTGACCCGCTTCGTCCTGCACCGGATCGGGCAAAGCCTGCTGCTGCTCCTGCTCGTCTCGATGATCGGCTTCGCCCTGCTGCACCTGGCGCCGGGCGGCCCGTTGGCGCAGTTCGCGCTGACGCCGGGCATGTCGCAGGAGGCGATGCAGCGGATCGCCCACCAGATGGGGTTGGACCAGCCTTTGCCGGCGCAGTACTGGCAGTGGCTGCGCCGCCTGCTGGTCGGCGACTGGGGCCGGTCATACCGCGACAGCCAGCCAGTGCTGTGGGTGATCGGCTCGCACCTTGGGGCGACCTTGGAGCTGATGGCCTCCTCCACCCTGCTCGCCATGATCCTCGGCACGGGGGTCGGCGTGCTGGGGGCAATCCGGCGCTACTCGCTGGCGGACTACGCCGCGATGGTGGGCGCCATGGTCGCGCTGTCCATCCCGACCTTCTGGTTCGGGCTGGTGATGATCTACGTGTTTTCCGTCCGCCTTGCCTGGCTGCCGGCCGGCAACATCGCCACGGCGGGCGACGGCTCCTTGCTCGACTACGCGCGCCACCTGATCCAGCCCTGCGTCGTCCTGGCCCTCGTCACCGTGGCGACCTGGAGCCGCTACATGCGGGCATCCATGCTTGAGGTCATCAACCAGGATTACGTGCGCACCGCCCGCGCCAAGGGCCTGCGCCAGCTGCAGGTGCTGGTGCACCACAGCCTGCGCAACGCGCTGCTGCCGATGATCACCGTGGCCGGGGTGCAGCTTCCGATCCTGCTGAGCGGGGCACTGGTAACGGAAACCGTGTTCACCTGGCCCGGCATGGGCCGGCTGTTCCTCGACAGCCTGGGCTACCGGGATTATCCGGTGGTCATGGGCCTGCTGATCTTCTCGGCCATCCTGGTTCTCGCCGGCAACCTGATCGCCGACCTGCTTTACGTCGTCGCCGACCCGCGGATACGCCTCACGTGAGCGGCACCGTCGCCGACATCCCGGCCGCCTCCTTCCCGCCGGCCCGCTCCACCCGGGCGGCCACGCGCTTCTTACGGCACCGGCTGGCGGTGGCGGGGGTGGTCGTCGTGGTGCTGCTGATCGCCGCCTGCGCCATCGGGCCGATGCTCAGTCCCTACGGCCCGCTCACCATCGACTTGCGCCGCCGCTTCCAGGCGCCGCTCGCCGGGCCGCATTGGCTGGGCAGCGACCAGTTAGGGCGCGACCTGCTGGTGCGGCTGCTGATGGCCGGGCGCATCTCGTTGACCGTGGGCTTCGTCGCCATGGGCATCAGCACGGCGGTCGGCGTCCTCGTGGGCCTGCTCGCCGGCTTCTACCGCGGCTGGATCGGCACGGCGCTGATGCGCCTGGTGGACGCCGTGCTGTGCTTCCCGTCCATCTTCCTGCTGCTGACCCTCGCCGCCCTCGTCAGCCCGAGCCTTGCCACCATCACCCTGATCATCGCCCTGACCGCGTGGATGGAGGTGGCGCGCGTGGTGCAGGGCCAGGTGATCGCGCTGCGCGAGCGCGACTTCGCCGTGGCAGCGGAGGCCATCGGCGCCAGCGACGGGTACATCATGCTGCGTGAGCTGCTGCCCAACATCATGGCGCCGATCATCGTGGCGGCGACGCTCAACGTCGCCCGCGCCATCCTCGCCGAGTCCTACATCAGCTACCTCGGCTACGGCATCCAGCCGCCCACCGCGAGCTGGGGCAACATGCTGAACAACGCGCAGGAATATCTGGAAAGCGCCCCCTGGCTGGCGCTGCTGCCCGGCGCCGTCATCACCCTGGCCGTCACCAGCTTCAACTTCATCGGCGACGGCCTGCGCGACGCGCTGGACCCGCGAGGGGACCGTTCGGCGTGATGCCGCTCAGCGAAACGGGCGACCTGCTCCGGGTGGAAGGGCTGACCGTGCGCTTCGGCGCCGTGCCGGCCATCGAGGACGTGTCGTTCGCCCTGCGCCCCGGCGAAACCCTGGCCATCGTGGGCGAGTCGAGTTCCGGCAAGAGCGTCACCGCCTTGGCACTCATGCGGCTGCTGGACCCGCGGGCCTGCAGCGTGTCCGGGCGGGCACTGCTGCGCGGCCCCGATGGACGGGAAACCGACCTGCTCGCCTTGCCGGAGCGGGCGATGGCCGACCTGCGCGGCCGAGCGCTGGGCATGATCTTTCAGGAGCCGATGACCTCGCTCAACCCCGTGCACACGGTGGGCCGCCAGATCAGCGAGTCCCTGATCCGCCACGAACGCCTGTCCCCCCGCGCCGCAGCCGCGCGGGCCGTGGACCTGCTGGCGGAGGTCGGCATCCCGGAGCCGGCGCGACGCGCCTCCGCCTTTCCGCACCAGTTGTCCGGCGGCATGCGGCAGCGGGCCACCATCGCCATCGCGCTCGCCTGCCGCCCCCGCATCCTGATTGCGGACGAGCCGACCACGGCGCTCGACGTGACCATCCAGGCGCAGATCCTCGACCTGCTGCATCGGCTCCAGCAGGAAACCGGCATGGCGGTGGTGTTCATCACCCACAACCTCGGCGTGGTGGCGGAGATCGCGGACCGCGTGGTGGTGATGTATGCCGGCCAGGTGGTGGAGGACGCGCCGGTCGCCGCGCTGCTGGAGCACCCGGCAATGCCGTACACCGCCGGGCTGATGCGCTCCGTGCCGCGGCTCGACGCCGCGTTGCACACCGGGCGGCGGCTCCTGGCCATTCCCGGCAACGTGCCCGATCCGCGGCAGCGCCCGGCGGGCTGCACCTTCCACCCGCGCTGTGGCCACGCCCGGCCCGACCCCTGCCTGCGCGCCCGGCCCGCGCTGGAATGGGCGGCCCCGGACCATCGGGTGCGCTGCGCCCGCTGGCAGGAGATCGCCGCGTGACCGATCCGCTCGTCCGGGTCCGCGGCCTCAGCAAATGGTATCCGCTGCCGCGCCGCGGCCTGTTCCGCCCCCGCGAGCAGCTTCGCGCGCTGGACGGCGTGTCCTTCGACATCCGGCGCGGCGAGGTGCTGGGGCTGGTGGGCGAGTCCGGCTCCGGCAAGACCACGGTGGGCCGCACGCTGATGCGCCTCACGGAGCCGACGCGGGGCACGATCCAGTTCCGCGGCCAGGACATCACCCACCTGCCGCGCCGCGAGCTTCGCCCGGTGCGCCGGCACATGCAGTTGGTGTTCCAGGACCCTTACGGGTCCCTCAATCCCCGCATGAGCGTTGAGCGCATCCTGTCCACCCCGCTGCTGGTCCACGAACCCGCCCTGTCCCCCCGGCAGCGCCGCAGGCGCGTCGAGGAGGCCTTGGACCTCGTCGGCCTGTTCCCCGGCGCCGCCGACCGCTACCCGCACGAGTTCTCCGGCGGCCAGCGGCAGCGCATCGGCATCGCCCGCGCGCTGATAGCCGGGCCGGAACTGCTGGTGGCGGACGAGCCGGTGTCCGCGCTGGACGTGTCGGTGCAGGCCCAGGTGGTGAACCTGCTGCTCGACCTCCGCGCGCGGCTCGGCCTCACCGTGCTGTTCGTGGCGCATGACCTGGCCGTGGTCGGCACCATCTCCGACCGGGTGGCGGTGATGTACCTGGGCCGCATCGTCGAACTGGCGGACACGGCGGCGCTGTTCACGGGGCCGCGCCACCCTTACACGGAGGCGCTGTTCTCCGCCGTCCCCACCATCGACCCGGCGGCCCGGCGCCGCCGCATCCTGCTGCAAGGCGACGTGCCCAGCCCGGTGTCGCCCCCGTCCGGCTGCACCTTCCGCACCCGCTGTCCCTACGCGCAGTCGCGCTGCGCCGATGAGCCGCCGGATCTGCGCGAGGTTTCGCCGGGGCATTGGAAAGCCTGCGTGCGCGATGACCTCGCCTTGGCCGCGCCGATATCAGCCCCCATCCTGCAACCCACGCAAGCCGATTAGGAGTGTACGCCATTGGGACCCGAGATTGACCCGTTCGAGGCCGACGACCGCCAGCCCACACGGACCGGCATCGTCGTGATCGGCGGCGGCATCATCGGCGTCTCCACGGCGCTGGCGCTGGCGCAGGCCGGCGTGGCGGTGACGCTGTGCGAAAAGGGCCAGCTCGTGGCCGAGCAGTCGAGCCGCAATTGGGGCTGGGTGCGCAAGACCGGGCGCGACGAGCGGGAAATCCCGCTGATCATTGAGGCCCTGCGGATGTGGAAGGAGATGAATCGCACGGTTTCCGCCGAAACCGGCTTTCGCGAATGCGGCGTGCTGTATGTCGGCGAAACCGACGCCGACCGGGCGTATCACGAGGCCTGGCTGGAACGCGCCCAGCCCTACCAGATGAGTTCCCGCCTGGTGGAAGGCGAGGACTTGGCCGCCCTGCTGCCCGGCGCCGCCCGCGCCTTTAAATCCGGGCTGTACACCCCCGACGACGGCCGGGCGGAGCCGCAAAAGGCCGGCCCCGCCATTGCCCGCGCGGCGCAGCGCCTCGGCGCAACCATCCTCACGCAATGCGCCGTGCGCGGCCTCGACATGGCGGGGGGCCGGGTCGCGGGCGTGGTGACGGAGCACGGGCGCATCGCCTGCGACGGCGTGGTGCTGGCGGGCGGTGCTTGGTCGCGCTTGTTCTGCGGCAGCCTCGGCCTGCGCCTGCCGCAGCTCAAGGTGCGCTCCTCCGTTTTGCGCACGGCGCCGCTCCCCGGTGGACCCGAGGTGTCGGCCTGGACCAGCCAGTTTGCCTACCGCAAGCGCATGGATGGCGGCTACACGGTCGCCAACGGCTCGGCCAACGTGGTGCCGCTGGTGCCCGACACGTGGCACTTCTTCCGCGAGTTCCTGCCAGCGGCCAAGGCGACCCGGCGCAGCCTGCGCCTCCGTTTGGACGGGCGCTTCATGGCCGAGGCCCGCACCCCGCGCACCTGGGCGCTCGACGCCCCAAGCCCGTTTGAGCAGGTGCGCACGCTCGACGCCGACCCGGCGCCGGGCATCAACGGTGGGGCGGTCACGGCGCTCAAGGCGGCGTTCCCGGTGTTCCACGGCATGCAGGTCGTCCAGCAATGGGCCGGGATGATCGACGTGACGCCGGACGCGGTGCCGGTGATCAGCGCCGTGGACGACGTGCCGGGCCTGGTGGTGGCGACCGGCTTTTCCGGCCATGGCTTCGGCATCGGCCCGGCGGCAGGGCGGCTCGCCGCCGACCTTGTCACCGGCGCCGCGCCGCTGGTCGATCCGATGCCGTTCCGCTTTTCCCGCTTCAGCGACGGATCGCCCATCATCGTTGAAGCGCCCGCCTGAACCCCACCCGCACACAGGAGCCGCCCATGAATGAGCATTGCGCCAACGCCCGCCTGCCGCGGCGCTCGATCCTGCAACTGGCGCTGGCGGGCGGCGCCGGCGTGCCGCTGCTGGGTACCCGCGCCCGCGCGCAAGGCAAGCCGAAGCCCGCCGGCCAGGTCGTCATCGGCATCTCGCAGGAACCCACGGTGTTCAACCCGCTGCTGCCGCACATCGAGGTGGACGACGCCGTCCACATGTCGCTGTTCAGCCCGCTTTGGGCGGTGGACCCGAAAGGCAACTTCCTGCCGCGCCTGGCAGCCGAGGTGCCCACCGTCGCCAACGGTGGCGTGTCGGAGGACGGCCTGCAATGGCGGGTCAAGCTGCGCGGCGACGTGAAATGGCATGACGGCAAGCCGTTCACCGCGGAGGACGTGAAGTTCACCCTCGACCTCATCAACGACCCCAACTTCCCCGCCGGCACCCGGTCCGGCCACGAGCTGGTGCGCGACCTCAAGGTGACGGGGCCGAACGAGGTATCCTGGCGGCTGGACAAGCCGTTCTCGCCCTACGCCTCTATCCTCGCCTGGACGTTCATCATGCCGCAGCATCTGCTCGCCGGGCAGGCCGACCCGCGCAGCTCGCCGTTCCTGCGCGCGCCGGTCGGCACCGGGCCGTTCAAGTGGAGCGAGCGCGTGCCGGGCGACCACATCACCCTGGTCGCCAACGAGGCTTATTTCGACGAAGGGCCTTACCTCGAACGGGTGGTGTTCAAGTATATCCCGGACCTCACGGTGCTTTACACCCAGTTCCGCACCGGCGACATCGACTACATCAGCCTGCAAGGCATCACGGCCGACCACTACAAGGAAGCCAAGGCGCTGCCCAACCGGGTGGTCATGCCCAACCCGACGGCCAGCATCGAGAACTTCTACTTCAACCTGGGCCTGCCGCAGTTCAAGGACCCGGCGGTACGCCAAGCGTTGTACATGAGCCTCGACAAAGCCAGCATCATCAACGACCTGTAC
This sequence comes from uncultured Acetobacteraceae bacterium, assembly GCA_937873175.1. Lineage (GTDB taxonomy): Bacteria > Pseudomonadota > Alphaproteobacteria > Acetobacterales > Acetobacteraceae > CAHJXG01. Next base: position 18,764 of record CALMVT010000345.1, read on the forward strand.
TATGGCCTGCCGCGCCCGACCGAGTCCTACCTCCCGCCGGCGTCCTGGGCCTTTGATCCCGAACTGCCGAAGCAGGTCTATGACCCGGAGCGTGCCAAGGCGATGCTGGACGGCGCCGGGTGGAAGCCCGGCCGCGGTGGCATCCGCGAAAAGGACGGGGTGAAGCTGCAGTTCAGCAACTCCACCACCGCGGGCAACCACCTGCGTGAGCAGGTGCAGCAGCTCCTGCAGCAGAACTGGCAGGACCTCGGCGTCGCCATGACGATCAAGAACCTGCCAGCCGCCGTGATGTGGGGCGAGTACTGGACACAGTCCAAGTTCGAGACGGCCATCGTCGGCAACAACTTCATGACCGGCCCGGACCCGGCGGCGGACGACTACTTCAGCAGCAAGGCGATCGCCGCGCAGGGCGGCTCCGGCACCAACACGATGCAGTATGTCAACCCGCAGCTCGACGCGCTGATGCAGCAGGGCGCGGCGACCCTGGACCGCGCCAAGCGGATCGAGGCCTACCGCGGCGTGCAGTCCGTGCTGCGCCAGAACCTGCCGTTTCTGCCAATCTTCGAGTACGTCCTCGTGGAGGGCCTCAAGACGGGGCTGACCGGCTATCAGCCGAACATCAACGTCCGGATCAACGCCTGGAACCTCAACACCTGGCGCTGGACGACCTGACCTACGGGCGGACGGCCGGAGTTTCCACGGGCAAGCCGTTCGACCGCCAGCCGAGGTAGAATTGCAGCGCCGCCATTTCGGGGCTGCCGGGTGGCAGCGGCTCGGCCCGCACGCCGGCCAGGCAGTTTCGCAGGCGGCGGTCCAGCGATCCCAGCCCTTGCCATTCCAGGCGATACAGCGGGTAGCCGTTCACCTGCCCCTGCGGGATGCGCGCCCCGCCCAGGCGCTGCCCGGCGAGGCCGTCATGGCATTGCGCGCAGGACAGGTTCAACTGGCCTTGCCGCTCCGTGAACAGCGCCCGGCCCTGCTGGAGCCACGCCTGCGCCGGGCCGCTCCCGTCGATGGCGACCGGCAGGCCGCGCGATTGCCGGCCGACCAGGGCCGTCACCGACAGCATCTCCTCGCTGTCCGACCCCCACGCCGCTTGGCCCGTCCGCGCCCGGCATTGGTTGACCTGCGCGCCCAGCGTGACCGGACGGCCCAGGGCCGGGTCGTAGCGCGGGTAACGGGCGGACACGCCGCGCACCGACTCCGGCGTCCCGTGGCAGGACGCGCAGCCCTCCGCCCACAGCGCCGCGCCCTGCTCGACCCACAGCATCCCCGGGTTCTCGGCGTCGTCGTCCTGCATGGCCTGCACCGCCGGGCTGGCGTCGTCGTGGCCGCTGCGCGGGGCCGCGCCCGCGAGCAGGAGGGCGGCGACGAAAAGGGCAGCGCGCCGCCGGATCATTCCACGACGATCAGCGCCGTCTCGGTCTGCGACGCGCCGCTGTCGTCCATCCAGGTGAAGGTGAACGCCCCGCTGTCCTCTGCCCGGGCGGAGAACGCCAGGAACGGGTTTGCCGCGATGGCGGGGAACAGCGCCAGCCGGATCACCTCCGCGCCGTTGTAGGTGCATACGAAGTCGTGGATCACCATGCGCGGCACCGCCCGGCCCATTTCGTCCCGGCGCTGGCCGCTTTCCATGGGGTGGCTGATCAGGATCTTGATCTCCACCGCCTCGCCCTTCTTCGCCGTTTTCGGCACGTTCAGCAGCACGCGCATATTCGGCTACTCCAGGCAGGCCGCAAGCGTGACGAGCACCGTCACGCTGTCGGTCCAGCACGACCCGTCATCCATCACCGCCACCGCCACCACCGTCTGCGATGTGGCCAGCCGGATGCGGGTCGAGAGCTTCGGCGCGAACGATGCCGGGCCGAAGACGGCATGCACCACCTCGGGGTTCGGGTTGCCCTCCGCGAACACATGCAGGCTGTCCACCCGGCGGCCTTCCGGCGCGTCCGCGCTGACCGTCATGCCCACCGCGTTGCCGTTCTCCACCATCTGCGCCAGGTCGAGCTTGACGCAGCCCGGCTGCGGCACCTTGCCGCCTGTCACCCGGGCGATCTGCTCCGTCACCTCCCGCGGCGTGGCCCGCGCCCGCTGGCCCGCCGGCATGGTCAGCACGGACGCGCCGGCCAGCACCAGCGCCCGCCGTGCGATCACTTCAGCCCCGCGAGGTAGGCCGTCGCGTCCGCGATCTCCTGCGGCGACAGGATCGGCTTGCCTTGCCATTGCGCGCCAACCCGCTGCCGCCCGCCCACCGTGCCGAAGGAGGGCATCACCGTGTCCGGGTTCATCTTCGAGGCGTCCATCAGCCGCTCCTGGATCTCGTCCGCGCTCAGCCGCGCGCCGACCCCGTGCAGGTCCGGCCCGACCGTCCCTTGCAGATGGGGATTGGGGAACGGCCCGGCATGGCACAGCGTGCAGGTGCTGGCTTGCCGGGTCACGACGGCGTAGCCCCGCTGGGGGTCGCCCGGCACCGGGGCCGCGGCAATCAGCAGAAAACTAACCGAACACAGAACCCGTGATCGTGCGATACCACACATCCGCATAAGCCGCCTCTTGCGCCCGGACCGCCGGCTCGGCGTCGAGCGGGCTGGTGCCGCCGGCGCCCTCGATGTCGGTCAACTGCCCGTTCACCGGCCGGTACACCCCGGCGATGGAGATCCCGTACTCGGGCGCCACCAGGCTGTAGCACGTATTGATGAGCCGCGGCACCTCGGGCGCCCGCCCGGCCAGCAAGGCGGTGATCGCCTGGGCGCACACCTTGGCCTGCGCGTTGGCCGCGAAGGCCGACTTCGGCATGGCGCCCATGATCGCCGCATCGCCGATGACATGGATGCCCGCAACCCGCAGGCTCTCGAACGACACGGGATCGACCGGGCACCATCCGGTGCGGTCCGCGACGCCCGCCGCCTGCGCGACCGCGCCGGCCCGCTGCGGCGGGATCACGTTGGCCACGTTGGCCTTGTGGGTGTCGAAATCGGTGGAAACCGTCATCGCCGCCGGGTCTACCCCGGTCACGGCGCCGCCGTTCGACAGCGACACCCATTCCAGGAGGCCCGGATACATCTGCGCCCACGCCTGCTGAAACAGCTTCTGCTTGCTGAATTGGTCCTTGGCGTCCAGCACCAGCAGCTTGCTGCGCGGCTTGTTGTTCTTCAGATACCAGGCGATCAGGCTGGCCCGCTCATAGGGGCCCGGCGGGCAGCGGTATGGGTTGGCGGGCACCGTCATCACCACCGTGCCGCCGTCCGGCATGGCGCGGAGCTGGTCGCGCAGCAGGGTCGTCTGCGCCCCGGCCTTCCACGCATGCGGCATCCTCTCCGCCGCCGCCCGGTCATAGCCCGGCAGCGCCCCGGGATCGCTCCCCAAGCGCAGGTCCACGCCCGGCGCCATCACCAGCCGGTCGTACTCGACCGCGCCGCCATCCAGCAGCACCCGCTTGGCCGTGCCGTCCACGCCCGTGGCCCGCGCCTGCACCAGCTTCACCCCGGCCGCCGCCACCTTGTCCCAGCCGAACTGCTGCCCGTCCAGCTCCCGCATCCCGGCCACCACCGGGTTGCTGAACGGGCAGGATAGGTATTGCGCATTCGCCTCGATCATCGTGACCTGGTGCCCGGCCTGCGCCAGCGACCGGGCCGCCGTGGCGCCGGCGAACCCGCCGCCCACCACCACGACCCGCGCCGCCCCTTGCGCTCGCGCCACGAACGGCGCCGCCAACGTCCCGAGGAGGACCGCGCGGCGCTTCATTGCGCCGCGAACCAGGTGGACAAGGCCGTGACTTCCTCCGGCGTGAAGCCCTTGACGATGCGGTTCATCAGCGTCGCCGGCTGGTCGCCGGAGCGATATGCCTCCATCTGCCGCGCGAGGTCCGGTGCCGGGCGCCCCTGCAGCACGCCCACGCCGCCGCCGCTCACGTGACAGCCGGCGCAGCTTTCCGCGCCCGGCGGCTCGATCATAGGCGACGCGGCGGCGGCCAGCAGCAGCGCCGCCGTCGCGAGGGCACCGCCCTTCATGCGTGGCTCAGGTCGGCGTTCTTCAGCGGCAGGGTCCGGATGCGCTTGCCCGTCGCGGCGTAGATCGCGTTCAGCACCGCAGGCGCCGCGACCGCGATCGTCGGCTCGCCCACGCCGCCCCAGAACCCGCCGGTCGGCGCCAGCACCGTTTCGATCTTCGGCGTATCCGCCATGCGGGCCACCTGGTAGCTGTCGAAGTTGCTTTCCACGACCCGGCCCCCCTCGACCGTGTTCTCGCTGTAAAGCAGCGCGCTCATGCCGTAGGTGAAGCTGCCCTCCACCTGCGCCGTCACCTGGTCCGGGTTCACGACGTAGCCGGGATTGGTCGCGGCGACGATGCGCAGGATCTTGAGATCCCCCGCCTTGCTGACGGAAACCTCCGCCACCGCCGCCGTGAAGCTGCCGAAGCCGCAGTTCTGGCAGATGCCGCGGAACACCCCCGAAGGCGGCGGCGTGCCCCACCCGGCGCGCTCCGCCGCGGCGTTCAGCACGGCCAGGTGCTTGGGACTTTTCGCCAGCATCGCCCGGCGGAACTCCAGCGGGTCGCGGCCCGCCACCGCCGCCAGCTCGTCGATGAAGCATTCGACGTAAACGGCGTTCTGGTTGTGGTTCACCCCGCGCCAAAAGCCTACTGGCACCGCCGTGTTGCGCATCGCGTGGTCGATCAGCAGGTTCGGAATGGCGTTGTAGCCGAACTCCGCCGGGATCAGGCCCTGGAACTGCGCCATGTCAACGCCGTTGTTCAGCCGGTTCGGCGCCAGGTAGGCCAGGATGCTTTGCCCGCTGATGCGGACATGCAGCGCGTCCACGTTGCCCGCGTCGTCCAGCGCCGCCGTCAGCTTGCATTGGGTGATCGGGCGGTAATACCCGTGCTGCATGTCCTCTTCGCGCGACCAGATCAGCTTGACCGGCCGCCCCGGGATTTGCTTGGCCAGCAGCACCGCCTGCCGCGTGTAGTCCTGCTGCCCGCGCCGTCCGAAGCCGCCGCCCAGCAGATACTTGTTGACCCGCACACGGTCCAGCGGCACCCCGCTTGCTTCCGCCGCCGCGGCCAGCGTCGCATCGCCGTTCTGCGTGCCAACCCAGACCTCCAGCCGGTCGCCGTCCATCTTGGCGGTGCAGTTCATCGGCTCCAGCGTCGCGTGGTTCAGGAACGGGGCGCCGTAGGTCGCAGTGACGGTGCGCTTGGCCTTGGCCAGCACGCCCGGCGCGTCGCCCGCCTGGTTGCCCACCGCCGCCGTGGTCGCGTCCAACCCTTCGGCCAGGCGCGCGGCGATGGCCTTGCTGTTCTCCTGGGCGCCCGGCCCCTCGTCCCACGTCACCGGCAGCTTTTCCAGCGCCGTCTTGGCCTGCCACCAGGTATCGGCGACCACCGCCACCGCGTTGTCGCCCACCGGCAGCACGTGGCGCACGCCCGGCATCCCCTGCACCGCCGGGGCGTCGAAGCCCGCGAGCTTGCCGCCGAACACCGGGCACTGCGCGACCGCCGCCAGCAGCATGCCCGGCAGCGCCACGTCGATGGCATACACCGCCGCGCCGTTGGTCTTTTCCACGGTGTCCAGCCGCGGCAGCGGCTTGCCGATGATCGTCCAGTCGCCCGGCGCCTTCAGCGCCACGTCCCGCGGCACCGGCAGCTTGCCCGCCGCTTCCGCGAGCTGGCCGTAGCGCAGGCGCTTACCGCTGGCCGCATGGGTCACGGCGCCCTCATGCCCCCGGCATTCCGACGGGGCTACGCCCCATTGCGCCGCCGCCGCCTGTTCCAGCATGGTGCGCGCCGCGGCGCCGCCCTGGCGCACGTAGTCCACCGATTGCCGGATGCCCTGGCTGCCGCCGGTCAGCATCTCGCCCCAGGCGCGCTTGTTCGCCTGGTTCGCTTCCGGCGGCACGTACTCCGTCGTGACCTTTTTCCAGTCCGCGCCCAGCTCGTCCGCGACCAGTTGGGCGAGGCCCGTGAGCGTGCCCTGGCCCATTTCCGACCGCGCGATGCGGATCACCGTCGTGTCGTCCGGCTTGATCACCACCCAAATCCCGACCGGCGTGCCCCCCGCCGAGGCCGGGGTCAGCGGCGTGCCCGGCGCCGTCTGCGCGACTGCCTCCATCACGCCGCCGGGCAACGCCCAAGCAAGCGTGAAGCCGCCGCCGACGGCGGTCGCCAGGAAGCGGCGGCGGTTCACGACCCCCACGGCGTCAAGCCTTCCCGCCGGCGACCGAGTGGATCGCCACCCGGATGCGCTGATAGGTGCCGCAGCGGCAGATGTTGGTCATGGCCTCGTTGATGTCGTCGTTTGTCGGCTGCGGCTTCTCGTTCAGCAGCGCCACGGCGGCCATGATCTGCCCGCTTTGGCAGTAGCCGCATTGCGGCACCTGATGCGCCAGCCACGCCGCCTGCACCGGATGGCTGCTGTCGGGCGACAGGCCCTCGATGGTCAGCACCTTGCCCGACACGCTGCCGACCGGCAGTTGGCAGGACCGCGTCACCTGGCCGTCCACGTGCACCGTGCAGGCCCCGCACTGCGCGACGCCGCAGCCGTACTTGGTGCCGGTCATGCCAAGCTGCTCGCGCAGCACCCAAAGCAGAGGGGTGTCCGGGTCCACGTCGATCTCATGCGCCCGACCGTTGACGTCCAGTTTAACCATGCGACCGATCCCAAGCAGTTCAGACGGCGACGCGCGCGACGCCGGCCTTTGGCCCCGGCACGAAGGCGGATCGCAGGGTCAGCATGCCCAGGGATGGCTGGGCGGCGCAAGGGCGGCCCGGTTTCTGGCCCGCGGCCCGGAGAAGCGCCCAAGCGCACCTGTCATCCGACCTGCCGCAACTCCGCCAAGGTCTGGCCGCTCCCGGGAAGAACGAAAACGCTGTCCTCCGTCAGCACTCGCACGACCGTGTCGTCCTGCATGTCGGCCTGGTCGTCGAGGTCGATGGCAAAGGCGTGCCAGCCGTCGCCGATCGCGCTGGCGTAAAGGTCGGCCCGGAACTGCGAAGCGACAGCCCGGCCGGCATCCCGCTGGTCCAGGTCGAGCCGGAGGGGCACTCGGTCGCCGGACGACTGCTTCCAGCACCAGCCGTAAAGCACGGTGCCGACCAGGCAATCCAAATGCCCCTCGTATGTCGGGTCCTGAGTGTCGTCCTCGGGCTGCCCGGCGTCCGGCGCCGCCGGGTCGGAGGCTGGCAACAGCCGCGACAGCACAGCCTGCGCGTCGGCCAGCAGCGTTGCAGCCTTGTTGAGGCCGGCCACGTAAGCATTGTCGGTTGGCGGTGCGGGAGAGCGCCATCCCGTGTCCAGCTCCGCGACAAAGTCCGCGAGGCCCGGCGCCGCTTGCAGCTCCAGGATGCGGGTCCACGCGTCCAGCATGTCGGGTGGCGGGACGGGCGCGGGTCCGTGGCAGATGGCTGCCCGGTTCATGAGGCCGTGCAGCGTGTGCGCCATCGCCGCAGTGCGCGCGTGGAGGTCGAGCGCGGCCGGCGGCACGCGATGGTGCCGCAAGGCCGGCTTGACGGCGGCATCAAGCGCATGGCGGGCCTCGTCGGACACCGCGGCGTCCAGCCCCAGGCGCCGGAGCACCCCCTCCACGCTGGCCGATGGCCGGGCAAGCAGATCCTCGAAATCGACAAACGCGACCGGCGCGTCCTGCGCTGCCCGCAGCACGGCCAAGGTGTGATCGATCCACATGAGCAGGCTGCGCGTTTGCCCGAAGCCGTTGCGCCGCGCCAGCGACCGCGTCACATCGAGCGGGCTGCGGACCGGGTGGACAAAGCAGGGCCGGGCGCCCGCCGTGCGGAACACCGGGTCCCAGAACGGGATCAGCCGGGCCATGCGCGGGTCCTTGACGACGAAACGGGGGGCGTCGCCATAATCTTCCCGCAGGATGCTTTCGGCCTCTGCCTGCAGGGCCTCCATGTCGCCCCTGTTGAAGCGGTGCGGCGGGATGGCGCCGATGCTGGTCCAGTCCTGGCCCAGGGCGGCCAGCACGCGCTCGTTCAGCGCCACGACGGCAGGCGACTCCCAAAAACCTTCCGCGTTGTCCTCGGTCCCCGACAGCAGGCGGCGCGGCAGGGCGAAGCCCGCCAGCGAAAGGGCGCGGGTGAGCGCCGAGGTCCCGCTCCGGTGCATGCCCAGGACCACAACGGCGGTCCGAGGCATGTCCACGCGGTCGAAACGGTAGCTCACGTCGCCGAAGCCATGTCCAACTGGCACGCTGTCCCCCGCTGCTGTTCCGGCATGGACCAAGCAACATGGCCGCGGCTTCTGCCCTGGATCGCCCTGATCCCTGCCCGCAACCGTTGACGTCAAGTCGGAATGGCACAACCGGGCCGTGTCAGCAAGCGCCTACTGCACGCTATAGGATTTAAGGGCCGTTCACCCCCACGCTCTCTCGGTCCCGCCAAGCCCGCTCAAACGGCAGCCGCCACGCATGCGGCGCCACAAGCTGGTGCACCGACTTCGGCCCCCACGACCCCGGCGAATACAGGCGCACCGGCGGCGGCGCTTCCAGCAGCGGCACCGACACCTCCCATAGCCGCTCGATGCCCTCGGCCGTCGTGAACAGCGTGTGGTCGCCGCGCATCGCGTCAAGGATCAGGCGCTCATAGGCTTCCAGCACGTCGCCGATCAGGCCCGTGTCGTTCATGGCGAACTGCAGGCTCAGCTTGTCGAGCCGCATGCCCGGGCCCGGGCGCTTGCCGTAGAAGGACAGCGACATCTTGGAGGCGTCCGCCAGGTCGAAGGTCAGGTGGTCCGGCCCCTGCGCGCCCACGCCCGACCCTGTGGGGAACATGCTCTTCGGCGGCTCCCGGAACGCGATGGAGATGATGCGCTGCCCTTCCGCCAACCGCTTGCCGGTGCGCAGGAAGAACGGCACCCCGGCCCAGCGCCAGTTGTCGATCCCGCACTTCAGGGCAATAAACGTTTCCGTGTCGGATTCCGGATCGACGCCCGGCTCCGACCGGTATCCCGTGTACTGCCCCCGCACCACGTCCTGCGGCTGCACCGGCGTCATGCTGCGGAAGACCTTGTTCTTTTCCTCGCTGATCGGCGCCGGCTCCAGGGCGGTGGGCGGCTCCATCGCCATGAAGGCCAGGATCTGGAACAGGTGGGTCACCACCATGTCGCGATACGCCCCGGTCGCCTCGTAGAAGCCGGAGCGCTTGCCCAGGCCCAGCGTTTCCGGCACGTCGATCTGCACGTGGTCGATGAAGTTGCGGTTCCAGATCGGCTCGAACAGCCCGTTGGCGAAGCGGAAGGCCAGGATGTTCTGCGCCGGCTCCTTGCCGAGGAAATGGTCGATGCGGAAGATCTGGTCCTCCGAGAACACCTCATGCAGCCGGGCGTTCAGCGACACGGCGCTCGGGAGGTCCCAGCCGAACGGCTTTTCCATGATGATCCGGGACCGGGCAACGAGGTCGCCTTGCGCCAGCAACTGCACGGCGGACAAGGCCGCGTTGGGCGGCACGCTCAAATAGTGCACCCGGCGGCTTTCCCCGCCCAGCGACGCTTCCGCCCGCTCCACCGCCGCCCGCAGCACGTCCGCCCCGGCCGACATCGGCACGTAGTCGAGGCTGTCGACAAAGGCGGTCCAGTCGGCCTCCTTGACCTTGCGCGTGGAGAATTGGTCCAGCGCCCCGCGCGCCAACTCCCGGAACCCGTCGGGCGTCATGTCGTCCAGCGACACGCCGATGATCCGGCACCCCGGGATGAACCCGGCGCTCGACAGGTGGAACAATCCCGGCAGCAGCTTGCGCCGCGACAAGTCGCCCGTGGCGCCCACGAGCACGACAACCTGCGGGTATCCCGGCCCCACCCCCCGACGCACCTTTTTCAACCGACCGCTCCCATCCCGCTCGCTCCCAGGCACCTTGCTGACGTCCATGAGAATGCGCCCTCCGCGCCCGTTTTGTAAGGCGCGGGGCGCACAGGCGCGACGCGGAGGGCAACCAGGCCAAACCCAGCCCGGCAGGGCGGCAAAAGCACACCGCCCGCGGATCATACGCGAAGTTGAAGTTAACAGTTTCGCGCAATCGGCGCATGCCATATCGTTGCGATATCGTGACACACGATGCCCACCTGCTGCTGCTGGCCACGGCCGTCATCGCGGCGGCGATGCGGCTTTTTCAGCGCCTGCGCCGCAAGCGTGCGGACCGGCTGCCGAGCGTCTTGACGCCGCTCGGCTTTGAACGGCATTGCGCCGGCGTCCTGGCCCGCCAGGGATGGCGGGCGACCCTGACGGCGGGAACCGCGGACCAGGGCGTGGACGTGCTGGCGCGCAAGGGGCGGGTCAGCGTGGTCATCGAGTGCAAGCTGTATTCCAGGCCGGTCGGCAACGCCGCCGTGCAGGAGGTGATCGCCGGCCAGGCGTTCATGGGCGCGACCTACGCCGCCGTGGTCAGCAACCAAACCTACACCCGCGCCGCCCGGGGCCTGGCGGCGCGGACCGCCGTCCTGCTGCTGTCCGCCGAGGACCTGACGCGGGCGAACCGCTTGTTTCCGTAGCGCGTCGCTTAAACCGCGGCGTCGGACAGGGCGGGGCGCGTCGCCGTTGGCCGCTCCGCTTCCACCATGTAGTCGCGCGTCAGCGGCAGCACGTCGTTGCGCCGGGCAAGCTGCATCTGGAACACCATGCTGCTGCGGGTCCGGAACCCGGCCTCGCACAAGGCCAGGTAGAACTCCCACATGCGGAAGAACCGCTCGTCATACAGTTGCAGGACCGCCGCCCGGTTCGTGACGAAGCGCTCGCGCCAGCGCAGCAGCGTTTCGGCGTAGTGCAGCCGCAGGATCTCGATGTCCGTCACCAGGATGCCGCTGCGCTCGACGACCCGCAGCACCTCCGACAATGAGGGCACGTCGGCGCCGGGGAAGATGTACTTGCGGATGAACGGGTTGATCGGCCCCGGCCCGGCGCTGTCGCCGACCGAATGCAGCAGCGCCACCCCGTCCTCCCGCAGCAGGCGGCGCAGGGTGGCGAAGAACGCGCCGTAGCTGCCGCGCCCGACATGCTCGAACATGCCGACGGACACGATGCGGTCGTAGGTCCCCTGCTCCTGCCGGTAGTCGCGCAGGTGGAAGCGCACCCGGTCCGACAGCCCGGCCGCCGCGGCGCGCGCCGTGCTTTCCCGCTGCTGCTCGACGCTCAGCGTGATGCCCGTGACCTCCGCGGCGCCATGCCGGGCGAGGAACAGCGCCAGCCCGCCCCAGCCGGACCCGATATCGAGCACCCGCAGCCCCGGGCGGTCCAGCAGCAGCTTGGCGGCGATGTGCCGCTGCTTCTGCGCCTGCGCGGCGTCCAGGGTGTCATCGGGGCTGGTGAAGTAGGCGCAGGAGTATTGCTGGTCCGCGTCCAGGAACAGGTCATACAGCGCCGGGGACAGGTCGTAATGGTGGGCAACGTTGCGCCGTGCCCGGGCGGCGTGGACCCGCGACGGCAGCAGGCTGCGGGCATGGGTGCCCCAGTTCAGCCAATGGCCGGGCCCGACCGTATCAAGGTTGCCGGCGAGCAGCATCAGCAGGTCCATGACCGACCCCTGCTCCACCCGGAGCGAGCCGTCCATATACGCTTCCCCGATCGAGAGCTTCGGGTTGAGCGCGAGGGAGTAGTCCAGGCGCCGTCGGGTCAGCCGGACCGTCAAGCGCGGCACGCTGCCGTCCCCGATCCGATGGCGGCGTCCCGCGCCGTCGATCAGCACCATGCTGCCGCGCCGCACGATGGATTTCAGAAGCGATGCAAACAGCATGAACCCCGCCTCCTTACCGGCTTGGCGCGGCTCGCCCGACCGACCCGCCGCTGCCGTTGCGCGGCGCACCGAATCCAGCCGCCGCCAGAACGTCTTGAAAATGGCACATTCTCAGCAGCCCCGCCTACGGGTCAAGGGCCATCCCACCGGGAGCGGCGACGCCCCGGCGTTTCGCCGGCGCCGGCGCCTCAACGCCGGGCGAGGGCCTGGGCCACGGTCGTTGCTATCGGCGTCGTCGGCCGGCCGATCAGCGCGCTAAGCTGACGACTGGCATCGAACAAGGCGCCCTCCGACGCGCCGATGTCGCTGTCGGCGATCAAGGACGCCAGCGCGTCCGGCAGCCCGGCGCCGATCAGCGCGGCCTTGTAGTCCGCGTCCGGCAGGTTCGCATAGCCGAGAGGCTGGCCCGACTGCCGCGCGATCTCGGCTGCCAGTTCCGGCAGGCTGTAGGCTCCGTCGCCCGCAAGTTCAAAGACGCGGCCGGCCACCTCCTGCGGCGTCGTCAGCACGGCCACGGCGGCAGCGGCATAGTCGGCGCGAGCCGCGGAGGCGATCCGCCCCTCGCCGGCGCTGCCGATCAGGACGCCATGCGCCAGCGCCGCCGGGATCGAGGCTGTGTGGTTCTCCGTGTACCATCCGTTGCGCAGGAGCACGAACGGCAGGCCGGACGCCCGCAGCAGCGTTTCCGTGTCCCGATGCTCGCCCGCCAGGCCGAGGGGTGACGTGTCGGCGTGCAGGACGCTTGTGTAGGCCAGCAGGCCGACGCCGGCGCGCTTGGCGGCGACGATGACGTTGCGGTGCTGCGCCACGCGCCGGCCCAGGTCGTTGGAGGAGATCAGAAGCACGCGGCCGATGCCGGAAAGGGCAGCGTCCAGCGTGTCCGGGCGGTTGTAGTCCGCGATCCGGGGTTGGACGCCGAGCGCCGCCAGCGCCGCGGCCGCCTCGCTGCCGCGGACGGCGACGGTGATCCGGTTGGCGGGCACCGTCGCAAGCAGTTGGTCCACGACCAAACGGCCGAGCTGGCCGCTTGCCCCGGTGACGAGCAGTTGCGGTTGGGCATGGAACATGGTTGCACTCCTTTTCTCAAAACGAGACCTGGTCTTGTTTAGGAACCAAGAGCGCGCAACGTAAGGAGGCAGCTTTCCGTGCCCAGGGCACATGCAGGGAACCATCGGAGATGAGCGACAAACCTTTGGCGGGCAGCTTTGCAGCCTGGCAAGCTTCCGGCTTCGACGCGGCAGCCTGCCCGGTGCGCAACGTGCTCGACCGCATCGGCGACAAATGGACGATGCTGACCCTGGCCGCGCTGGCCGCCGCGCCGCGCCGGTTCAGCGAGCTGCACCGGATCATGCCCGACATTTCAAAGCGGATGCTGACGCAAACGCTGCGCAACCTGGAACGGGACGGCTTGGCGACACGCCACGTTTTCCCGACCAAGCCGCCGCGGGTGGAATACCGGCTGTCCGCGCTTGGACAGTCCGTGTTGGAGCCGCTGGCCAGCCTAGCGCGCTGGGCTGAAGGCAATTACCCCGGCATACGCGAAGCGCGTGCGCGGTTCGACGCCGTGCCTGCAGACGATTAGCGGGCGGACACCGGCTTCTCAGCCCAGGCCGTGGGCCGTGCCCGCCACCATGGCCGCGTGATCGATGCTGAACCTGCTTTCCAGCCCGGCATGCGGCTCCGCTTCGCCCATCAGGATCAGTTCGGGATCGACGCCCCGCCTGCTACAACGGCCAGCGCGAGTTGGCGCCCTCCGCGCGCGCGGCAAGCAGCAGCCTGGCCATGCCCTGGTTGGGACCGTTCGCCGCGGCTGTCCGCTCGATGGCGGGCCAGTCGAACCGCACCGTATCCGTGGCGCGGTCCCATTGCGCCGCGGGCTGCGCGGAGGACGGCGCATGGAGGCCGGGCAAGGGCGGCTGCGTGCCGTCGCCCGGCGCTGCGGAAGCCGTGTCCATCGGGACGGGATCGGCGCCGGCGGCGCCCGCAAGTGGCGGCCCTTCCTCGTGACCTGGCGCGGCGGTCTCGGCCGGCGCTCCGTCCGGCTGCGGCGTGCGGCGCTTCGGTTCGCGCCGTTTCGGGGCCTGGCCCTCCGGCGCGGAGGCGGCCGCAGCGGGGGTTGGCTGCTTCGGGCGGCGCGGCGCCTTGGCTGAGATGGCGGCGACCTGCGCCGTGCGGTCCCGGCCTACCGGGGCGGGCGCGTTGTCCAGGGCGGCGATGGCCATGGGCAGGGCGGCGGCAACATCCGGGTGGAGCTGGGCTTTCGGCTTGCGGGCCATGAGTGTCCTTTCTGGTTCGGGGCTGGCCCCATATGCGATTCATGCTGAGTTGAAAACAAGCGGCGCGGGCCACGGACGGCGGCTGCGCCGTTCCGCTACCCCAGCCCAAGCGCCAACTGGGCCGGGCCGGGCCGCTCAGCCTCCAGCCCCGACACCGTGACCCCGAGCAGGCGCACCCCGAGCCTCGGCGGGAACACCGGCCGCAGCAGCGCCAGGCTGATGTGCTCCAGCGCCGCCTGCGTTTCAACCGGCTCGGCGGCGGACCGGCTGCGGGTGATCTGCTGGAAGTCGGCATACTTGACCTTCACCGTGACCGTGCGGCCCGCATGCCCGCCCCGACGGCACGCCTCCCAAACCTTGGCGAACACCGGGGCAAGCGCCTGCGTCGCCTCGTTCCAATGCAGGAGGTCGCGCGCAAAGGTGGTCTCGGCGCCGACCGACTTGCGCACCCGGTCGGCCTGCACCGGCCGGTCGTCCACGCCGCGGGCCACCCCGTACAGGATGTCGCCCGCCTTGCCGAAATGCTCGGCCAGGAACGCGCGCGACTGCTGGCGCAGGTCGAGGCCGGTATGGATGCCGAGCGCCTGCATCCGGGCCGCGGTTTTCGGGCCGATGCCATGGAACTTGCCGACCGGCAACGCTTCCACGAAGCCCGGCCCCATGCGCGGCGTGATGACGAACAGGCCGTCCGGCTTGCGGTGGTCGGAAGCGAGCTTGGCCAGCAGCTTGTTGTAGGACACCCCGGCGGAGGCGGTCAGGCCCGTTTCCTGCCGGATGGCGGCGCGGATCTCGGCGGCGATGGCCGTGGCCGATCCCCGGTCCAGCAGGGGTGCGGTCACGTCGAGGTAGGCCTCGTCCAGCGACAGCGGCTGGATAGTGGGGGTGTAGCGGGCGAAGATGGCGTGCACCTGCCGCGACACCGCCTGGTAAACCTCGAAGCGCGGCCGGACGAACACCAAGGCGGGGCAGCGCCGCCGGGCGGTGACGGAGGGCATGGCCGAATGCACCCCGAAGCGCCGCGCCTCGTAGCTGGCGGCGGCCACCACGCCGCGCTCGCGCGAGCCGCCCACGGCCAGCGGCACGCCGCGCAGGCGCGGGTCGTCGCGCTGCTCCACGGACGCATAGAACGCATCCATGTCGATGTGGATGATGCGGCGCGGGGCAGGGGACTGGTCCGAGTCAGGCGACATGCTGGCCGGGAGAATAGCAGGTCCCGTCGTCCGCGAGAACAAAATGGCACCGATCGCCGCGCCTCGTTTCGGTGGCGTGGCCGGACGGGCGCACCGCATCCGGCGGCGGCGTGCGGCGTTGTGCCGGCATGAGTGGTGCGAGAGCCTACCGATTCGCGGATGACGGCCGGTTCCCGAACTCGGCCCTGCCGCTGCTTGTCCACCGCCGCGCGCTGCCGCCCGACCCGGCCGCGATGGAGCACGCGTTTGCGGCGCATGGGTGGTCGAACGCTTGGCGAAACGGCATCTTCGGCTTTCACCATTTCCACAGCACGGCGCACGAGGTGCTCGGCATCGCCGCCGGCACCGTGCGGGTCGCGTTCGGCGGCCCGGCGGGCCGGGAAGTGACGGTGCAGGCCGGGGATGTCGTCGTGATCCCGGCCGGGGTCGCGCACTGCAACAGGGGCCAGAGTGCGGACCTGCTGGTGGTCGGCGCGTATCCCGGCGGCGTGGATTACGACATCCGCCGGGGCGACCCTGCCGAGCACGCGGCGGTTCTGCGCGCCATCGCCGCCGTGCCGGTGCCGGGTAGCGACCCCGTGCTGGGCCGCGACGGGGGCCTGCGCCGGCTTTGGCTCCGGACCAGCGATCCCGGCGTCCTTCAAGACGACAGTTGCACGCCCTGAGGCATTGCTGCGCCCAATGCCTTTTTAACGGTCGTTCCCCGGCTGGAAGCGCGAATTACCGCGGGTTGCTTCGTTGCTGCGGCCCCATGCGCCCCATAAAAGCTGGCCGTATCGCGCGCCGCGGTGCGCCACGGTCGTGGCCCCGGAGGCGTCGGCTGCCTATCCGGGGCTTGTGCCGGTTTTGGAGCAAAGGACTTTCCATGGCTTACCTCATACCCTCGGAGTTCGTCACGAAGATGGTGGACGCAGGGGAGTCCAAGATCTTCATGTCAACCCGCGACACGGTGATCCGGGCCTACATGGCGGGCGCCCTGCTGGCGCTGGCCGCCGTGTTCGCCGTCACCGTCACCGTGCAGACCGGCTACCCGATCATCGGCGCCATCCTGTTCCCGGTCGGCTTCTGCATGCTTTATTTGCTGGGCTTCGATCTTCTCACCGGCGTTTTCGTCCTCGCCCCCCTCGCGCTGATCGACAAGCGCCCGGGCGTCACGGTGGGCGGCGTGCTGCGGAACTGGGCGCTCGTTTTCGCCGGCAACTTCCTGGGCGCGCTGACGGTCGCCTTCATGATGGCAATCGTCTTCACTTTCGGCTTCTCCACTCCGCCCGACAAGGTGGGCACGGTCATCGCCGGCATCGGCGAGGCCCGCACTCTGGGTTACGCGAAGTATGGGGCGGCCGGCATGCTGACGCTGTTCATCCGCGGCATGCTCTGCAACTGGATGGTCTCGACCGGCGTGGTCGGCGCCATGATCTCAACCACTGTCAGCGGCAAGGTCATCGCCATGTGGATGCCGATCATGGTGTTCTTCGCCATGACCTTCGAGCATTCCGTCGTCAATATGTTCCTCTTCCCTTCGGGGTTGCTCATGGGCGGCAATTTTTCCATCGGGGACTACCTCATCTGGAACGAGATCCCGACGGTGCTGGGCAACCTGGTCGGCGGCCTGGCCTTCACCGGCCTGACGCTTTATTCCACCCATGTGAAGACGGGGCGGAAGCGGGTGGCCGTCTGACCTGAGCCGGACACTCGCGGTCTCCATCGGCCACCATTCCAGCCGAGGCCGCAGGGCGGTGAACCAGGATTTCCACGGCGCCCTGATCCCCGAGGAGCCGGTTCTCAGTACCAAGGGCATTGCCCTCGCCGTGGCGGACGGCATCAGCAGCAGCGGCGTGAGCGGGGTGGCCAGCGCCTCGGCTGTCCGGAGCTTCCTTGCGGACTACTACTGCACGTCCGAAGCGTGGTCGGTGAAAACATCGGCGCAGCGCGTCATCGCGGCGGCTAATTCCTGGCTACACGCCGAAACGCGCCGCAGCCAATACGCCTTTGACCGGGACAAGGGCTATGTCTGCACGCTCAGCGCCATGGTCCTGAAGTCCGGGACCGCCCACATTTTCCATGTCGGCGACGGGCGCATCTGCCGGGTCGCCGGGCGGTCCTTGGAGCAGATCACCTGGGACCACCGCGTCGCCTTGTCCTCGGAGCAGTGCTATCTCGGCCGCGCGCTGGGCATCAACCCGCACGTGGAGATCGACTACCACCTGGTTCGGATTGAGCCGGGGGATGTTTTCGTCCTGACCACGGATGGCGTGCACGACCACCTCCGCGCCGACGCGATCACGGGCGAGATCGCGGCCAGTCCGGACGACCTCGACGGCGCGGCCCGGCGGATCACCGAGAAGGCCCACGCGGCGGGCAGCCCGGACAACCTGACGATCCAGATCGTCCGCATCGACGCGCTGCCGCCACCCGGCGAGCCGGGTGGCCCCCTCGATCCGGCCAGCGACCTGCCACCCGCGCCGCCGCTGGACGCCGGCACCGTGTTCGACGGCTACAAGGTCCTCCGGACAATTCATGGCAGCAGCCGAAGCCACGTTTGCCTGGCGTCCGACATCGAGACCGGCGCCGCGGTCGTCCTGAAAACGCCCTCCATCGACAGGCGCGACGACCCGGCCTACCTCAAGCGCTTCATGATGGAGGAATGGATCGCCCGGCGCCTCGACAGCCCGCACGTCCTCAAAGCATATCCGCAGGCCCGCAAGTGCAGCCACCTTTACCTCGTCCTGGAGTACGTGGATGGGCAGACGCTTGCGCAGTGGATGCTTGACCATCCGGACCCGGAGCTGGAAACCGTTCGCCGCCTGGTCGAGCAGATCGCCAAAGGCCTGGCAGCGTTTCACCGGAAAGAGATGGTGCACCAGGATCTGCGGCCGGAGAACATCATGGTCGATGCGGCCGGCACGGTAAAGATCATCGACTTCGGCTCCACGAAAGTCGCTGGCATCGCCGAGTTGGAGCCGGACCTTGATGGCGCGGAACAGTTGGGAACGGCCCAGTACACCGCGCCGGAATGCTTGCTCGGCGACCCGGCGACGCCGCGGTCCGACATCTTCTCCCTGGGTGTCGTCGCGTATCAGATGCTCACGGGGGGACGGCTGCCTTATGGAGCCGACGCCGCCAGGCTGCGCACCAAGCCGCAGCAACGGGCCTTGCGTTACCGTCCTGTCAAGAGCCTGCGGCCAAGCCTTCCCGGGTGGATCGATGCGGCGCTGAAAAAGGCGGTCCACCCATTCCCTTTGAAGCGATACGAAGTCGTGTCGGAGCTTGTCTATGACCTCCGACATCCCAACCCAACCTTTGCCGCCCGGGCGGTGCCGTTGGTGGAGCGAAACCCGCTGCTGTTCTGGAAAGCCCTCTCGCTTGTCCTGGCCCTCGCGCTGCTTTGCCTGTTGGCCGGTCGGGCATCCTGA
The DNA here is from genome assembly GCA_937873175.1 of uncultured Acetobacteraceae bacterium. Lineage (GTDB taxonomy): Bacteria > Pseudomonadota > Alphaproteobacteria > Acetobacterales > Acetobacteraceae > CAHJXG01. The sequence continues at coordinate 37,379 of CALMVT010000345.1, forward strand.
ACGGCAGCCGGGGAAAGCGTCCCGCTGGCGCCCGACGCAGCGCCAGCGGCCCGCCCAAGTCCTCTAGCTTGTTTTCTGCCTGAGGAATGCATGCACGAGGCTGGGCAAATGGCTGCCCAGCCAATCGCCCATCTCCTGCTCTTCCTTCATCGACTGTTCCAGTACCGCCTTGTCCCCCGACGCGCCGGCCGCATCCGCCAGAGTGAGCAGCACCTTGTAGGAGCCGATCTCGTAAGCCTTGTAGCCAACCGCCGCGAGGACGTTCTTCAGCACCTCGTCCGACGACCCGGCATGGACAAAGCCGGCCACGGTGGCGACGGTCCCGGTCACGACCTCCTTCACCATGGACTTGCCGGTGCCGTGCTTGGCCAGCAACTCGTCCAAGCGAGCCGCCTGCGTTTCGGACCGCTGCTTGTCTTCCTGCATCTTCGCGTGCAGTTCGGGATACGGCTCCATCCGGCCCAATTCGTTCTGGATGGTCCCGATCGCCTGCGTTTCGACGGCATGCTGGTTGCGAAGTCCGGTCAGATACACATCCATCGCCGCATTTGAGTCACTCATGCTGCACTCCATCCATGTTGATCCGGGTGCAACGTCGCGCCCACAGGGCAGATCTTGGCCCGTCCCCTCAAAATAGATTGTACTTGCCGTCGCACGATGTGGTCATATTTGCACAGGCTTTCTTTGCTCAGCAGCCAACTTAATGCCGACCCGTCAACAGGTTGCAGGTTATCAACGTCATCCTTAAGGCTTCAGCATCTCGGTTCGGAAGCGGGGCGCAAGCGTCTCCGCCAGCTTGTTCTTCTCGGCCGTTTCTTCCTCCTTCAGCCTGGGCGGCGGCGCGCTGCGGCTTTCGACGGGAACGCCGACCGCCATGAGGAAGTCCTCCTGTCCCGCCGGCGTGCACATGCACAGCATGTGCGCGGTCTTACCCGACGTGTTCTTGAACAAGTGCGGCGCGTTCGCCGGGATGTTGACCGTGGACCCGGCGCGCACGGTCTGCGTTTCGCCGCGCAAGGTGAACTCCAGCTCGCCCTCCAGCAGCGTGAACATTTCCTCGAAATCGTGCCGGTGCGGCGGCGGCCCGCCACCGTCGGGCACGAGCATGTCGATCAGGCAGTAGCGACCGTTCGTCTGGGCGCCGGACACCAGGATGGAGTAGATGTCGCCGGCCACGAAAACATGGCGGATGCCCGCGCCGTCCGGGTCGGCCACGGTCAGCTTGCGGTTGGGATCGTCCGCGGGGATCGCCGGGCCGGGGGTGTCGGGCATGGGGATGTCTCCTCCGTTGGGTGGTTCGGTCAGCCGCCGGCCTGGGCTTTTATTGCCTGTTGTTATGGGCGAAGCGCGCGAATGCAAAGCAGGAGGATGCGGCGCAGCGCGTCCTCGTCCGTCGGGCCGAACATGGCCTGCATCCGGGCCTCGACCCCGTCGGTGATCCGCTCGCATTCGCGGAGCCGTTCCAGGCCGGCCTGCGTGACCGCGACAGTGAGGATTTGCTTGTTCGTGTCGTGGGCGGTCCGGCGCACCAAGCCCTTGCTCTCAAGCTGCCCGATGATCCCCGCCATGGTTTGCGCGGTCACGAAGAAGCGCCGGGCCAGGCCGGCCGACGAATGGCCCGGCTCGGCCGCCGCCAAGGACAGCACCGCATATTGCGGGGCGTTCACCGCCTGCCCGTGCAACGCCTCGTCCATTCTGGACCGCATCAGGTGCTGGGTCCGGTTCAGCAGAAAGCCAATCCGGTTGTTGACAGCCATCGCATAACCTCGGAACCTTCAGGCCCCTGATAAGCTGCGCAAAGGCCAGGCTTCATTAGCGCAGGTTCAACCGTGGCATCCAGGAGTGTCCGGATAATGAGCGA
>CALMVT010000345.1:39339-71388 GCA_937873175.1 uncultured Acetobacteraceae bacterium
GGTTGCTGTTGCCGGCCAGGCAATGCCAAGCTTCCCGTTCTTCTCGCGCCAACGCTTCCGTTGAAACAATGAAGAACGTACGTGGCAGGAACGAGCCTTAAATCCCTTGCCGCCCTCCGGCCCGCGCCAACGCGCTTCCAACCCCGCTTCTGGCGCTTGCAGGCCGTCAAGCGGTGGGGCTGCCGGCCTTTTCCGGTTACAGCAGTGCGCGGTTCTACACGCAGATGGCGGCGTTCGCCGCATGAAGCAGGGGCGATCGATGGAGCCGTTTGAGGCGCGTGAGGGTGGGCAACGCGAGCATGCCGACGGCGACGAGAACAGGTTCGACGAACAGGACCCGGGCACGACCACGGCTGAACGGCAGCCAAGCCGTCCCGGCCGGGACGGCGCCGACAAGCAAGACGACCAGAAGAAGAGCGAGGACGACAAGAAGAGCAACGAGGACAGGAAAAAGGAGCAGGACACCGAGCGCAAGCGCCGCCGCCGGCGTCCCTTCGTCATCGGCGGCGGGGTCCTGGCGGCCCTGCTCCTGGTCGGCGGCGGCCTGTGGTGGTGGCTGGCCACGCGCGGCACGGAGAACACCGACGACGCCTACACGGACGGCACCTCGGTCACGATCGCGCCCAAGGTGGCCGGCTACGTCGTGGAGCTGCTGGTCACGGATAACACCCGGCTGCGCGCCGGCGACCTGATTCTGCGGATCGACCCGCGCGACTTCATCGCGTCCCGCGACCAATCGCAGGCGCAGGTGGAGGTGGCGCAGGCCCAGCTCGCCAACGCGCAGGCCAACCTGGACCTGGCCCGCGAAACCTTTCCGGCCCGGCTGCGCCAGGCGGAGGCGCAGCGCGAGCAGGCGCAGGCGCAGCAGCAGAAGGCCCAGGCCGACCTCAAGCGTCAGCGCACCGTGGACCCGCGCGGCACCACGCAGGCGGACATCGACGCGGCGGTCGCCGCCGCGCGGGTGGCGTCTGCGACCACCGGCCAGCAGGTGGCCAACGTGGCGATCAACCGCCCGGTGCCGCTCAACATCAACCTCGCGCAAACCCAGGTGAAGCAGGCGGAAGCGTCGTTGTCGCAGGCCCGCGCGCAGCTGGAAGCGGCCGAGCTCAACCTGTCCTACACGGAGATGCGCGCGCCGGGGAACGGCTGGGTGACCCGGCGCAACGTGTATCTGGGCAACTACCTGACGGCCGGGCAGAGCCTGTTTTCCCTGGTGTCGCCCAACGTGTGGGTGACGGCGAACTTCAAGGAAAACCAGCTGGACCGCATGCGGCCCGGCCAGCCCGTGCGGATCAAGGTGGACGCCTACCCGCACCTCAAGCTGCAAGGGCACGTGGACAGCATCCAGATGGGCTCGGGCAGCCGGTTCAGCGCCTTTCCCGCGGAGAACGCCACCGGCAACTTCATCAAGATCGTGCAGCGCGTGCCGGTGAAGGTCGTGATCGACTCCGGCATGGACCCCAACCTGCCGCTGCCCTTGGGGTTGTCCGTCGTGCCCACCGTGCAGGTGGGCCCGTGAGCGGGTCGTCCGGCGGCGGCGAGGGCGGCGGCGACGCCAACTGGAAGCCGAAGTCCAACCCTTGGGTGATCGCGCTGGTGGTCACCACCGCGGCGTTCATGGAGATCCTCGACACCACCATCGTCAACGTGTCCCTGCCCTACATCGCGGGCAGCCTCGCGGCCAGCAACGACCAGGCGACCTGGACGCTGACCAGCTACCTGGTCGCCAACGCCTTCGTGCTGGCGATCTCCGGCTTCCTGGCGCGCAAGTTCGGGCGCAAGCGGTATTTCGTCGCCTCCATTGCGGGCTTCACCGCCTGCTCCTTTCTGTGCGGCATCGCGACCTCGCTTCCGGAGCTGATCATCTTCCGCGCCCTACAAGGGCTGTGCGGCGGCGGGCTGCAAACCAACCAGCAGGCCATCATCCTGGACACCTTTCCGCCGGAGAAGCGCGGCGCCGCCCTGTCCGTCACCGCGGTCGCGACCATAATCGCGCCGGCTTTGGGACCCACCCTCGGGGGCTGGCTCACCTACGACTATTCCTGGCACTGGGTTTTCCTCGTCAACATCCCCGTCGGCATCGCGGCCGTGTTCGGCGTGCTCGCCGTGGTGGAGGACCCACCCTGGCAGAAAGCCCAGAGGGGCCTGCACACCGATTACGTCGGCATCGCCCTGATCGCGGTCGGCCTCGGCTGCCTGCAGGTCATGATGGACCGGGGCGAGGACGACGACTGGTTCTCCTCCTCCTTCATCGTGACCTTCGCCGTGCTGGCGTATTGCGGCCTGGTCGGCGCGGCGTGCTGGCTGCTGACCGTGCGCCGGCCGGCCGTGAAGTTGGCGGTCCTGGGCGACCGCAACTTCGCGGTGGGCGTGGTGCTGATCTTCTGCATGTTCAGCACGCTCTATGCCTCGGCCGTGGTCGTGCCGCAGCTCGCGCAGCAGCAGTTCGGCTACACCGCGGAATGGGCCGGGTTCGTGCTGTCCCCGGGCGCGGTGGTGGTGGCGATGATCATCCCGGCGGTCGGCGCGCTCAGCAGCAGGGTGGAAACCCGGTTCATGGTCGCGTTCGGCTTCGCCGCGCTCGGCGCCGGGCTGGTTCATTCCTATTTCCTTTCGCCGCAGATCTCCTTTTGGGACCTGGCCAAGATCCGCATCGCGCAGAGCGTGGGCATCGCGCTGTTGTTCGTGCCGATCAACGCGGCGGCGTTCCTGACCATTTCCAAGGAGGACACCGGCGACGCCTCGGCGCTGTTCGTCATGTTCCGCAACGTGGCCGGCTCCATTGGCATTTCGCTGTCCACCGCCATGGTGACGGAGCGCACCCAGGTGCGCATGGCGCACCTCGGGTCCAACCTGACGCCGTTCGACCAGGGCTACCAAGACGCGCTGACGCGCTACAGCCAGCCGCTGATCGACATGGGCACGGCGGCGGGGCAGGTGAGCTCAACCGCGAGCGGGCTGCTTTACCAGCAGCTCCGCGCGCAGGCGGCCATCATGGGCAACGCCGACGTGTTCCTGGGCTGCGCGATCCTGGCCTTTGTCGGGGTGCCGCTGGCCTTCCTGCTTTCGGGCGGCAAGGGCAAGGGGGGTGCCGCGGGATGACGCGCATCCGGGTGATCCGCCCGTGCCGGGCCGCCGCCCTGCACGGGGCCGCCGCGCTGGCGCTTTCGGCCTGCGCCGTGGGCCCGGACTGGTCGGTGCCGAAATCGTGGTCTCCAAACAACTGGTTCGCGTCGGGCACGCCGCACCCGGCAGTGCCGAGCGAGCCGGCCGCCGCGCCGATCGACACCGAATGGTGGAAAAGGTTCAACGACCCCACGCTCACCGGCCTGGTGCGCCGGGTGGCGGCGCAGAACCTGGACGTGCGCTCGGCCGGGTTCCGGCTGGCGCAAAGCCGGGCGCAGCGGGGTGTTGCGGCGGCGAGCCAATATTTCCAGGTGAACGGCAACGGCTCCTATACACGGGAAAAGCAGAGCCAGAAGGGCGTCATCGGCCTGGTCGGCGGCAGCTCGGGCACCCAGGCCGGCAGCACCAGCGCGTCCACCGGCGGGCTGGCCGGCGGCATCACCGGCGGCACCGTGTCCGGCACGCCCGGCAGCACGGCGAACGGCCTCGGCGGGCGGCAATCCGGCATCCCGCTCGGCGCCGCGGGCAGCAGCGGCGGGAGCGGGGGCGGCAGCGCGATCGGCAGCCCGTTCGACTTGTGGCAGTACGGCTTCGACGCGTCCTGGGAGCTGGACGTTTGGGGCCGGGTGCGCCGGTCCGTGGAGGCCGCGGACGCCCAGCTCGAAGCGTCCACCGAGGACCGCCGCGACACGCTGCTGTCCGTGATCTCGGAGGTGGCGCGCGACTACCTGCAGCTCCGCGGCACGCAGGAGCAGCTCCGCGTGACGCGGGCCAACCTGCGCACCGCGCAGGAATCCCTGCAGGTCACCCGGAGCCGGGCACGGTCCGGCCTCGCCCCCGACCTTGACGTGCAGAACGCCACCGCCCAGGTGGAGGAAACCGCCGCCTCCCTGCCGCAGCTTGAGCAGCAGGAAGAGCAGGGCATGAACGCGCTTGCTTTCCTGCTCGGCGCGCCGCCGGGCGCGCTGCGAACCGAGCTTGCGCAGTCGCGCCCGATCCCGCCCGTGCCGCCGCGGGTGCCGCTCGGCCTGCCGTCGGAGCTGGCGCGCCGGCGCCCGGACGTGCGACGGGCGGAAGCGCAGCTCCATTCCGCCATCGCCGACATCGGCGTGGCCGAGGCGGACCTGTTCCCGCGCATCACCCTGTCCGGCAGCCTGAGCCTGCAGTCGCTGCAGTTCAAGGACCTTGGCACCTGGGCGGCGCGCACCTACGCGCTCGGCCCCAGCATCAGCCTGCCCATCTTCCAGGGCGGCAGCCTGCGCGCCACGCTGGACCTGCGCCGCCAAGCGCAGCAGGAAGCCGCGATCACCTACCAGAAATCGGTGCTGCAAGCGTTCCATGACGTGGACAATGCGCTGATCGCCTTTAACGCCGAGCAGCGCCGGCGCGAAGCGCTGCGGCGCCAGGTGGACGCGGACCGCCGCGCGCTGGACGTGGCGCGCAGCCGTTACCGGTCGGGCTTGACCGACTTCCTGAACGTGCTCACCGCCGAGCGCAGCCTGCTGGCGGCCGAGCAGTCGCTCGTGACCAACACCTCCACCATCACCACCAACCTGGTCCAGCTTTACAAGGCCCTCGGCGGCGGATGGGAATCCGAGTACCCCCGCGAGGAGGCTGTGGCCGCCCGCAGCGGACAGTCGGGTTAAACCCAATACAGTTCACTTGGTTGGATCTGCGCGCAACGACTCTGGTTGTCAGCCTCCAAGCTTCCTTCGTGGGCGAAGCTAAATGAACAGCGTTGGGGCGAATATCACACGCATCTCCTCTTGCAGGCCGTCGATGAATGCGCTGGCGCCCACATTGACAACGACTCCGGGGAGGAACAGCCTCGCGTGGCCACACGCTTCCAGCCGGCGAATGTCAGATGAGAACTTTGAGTCGGCCTGGCGTTGCGGCCGGATCAGCCGGACCGGCTTCGGCGGCTCAGCCCCAAGGAGGCTCGCCATGACCAGCAGGATCCTTGCCCTCCCATCGCCGCTCGTTGCCGTCCTACTTCTCGCGGGGGGAATTAGCCCGGCAGTCGGTCAGGATCGGTGTAAGATGGCATTTAATGTCCCCGCGGCAGACACCACCTACCCGGTGCAGCACAGCATCGATGTGGGCGACGGTCCCGGTCACCAGGTCCGGATCTTCGAGCTGAAGCGCAAGATTTCGAACGCCCAAGCCAACTGCGAGGGCCACAAGGTGACCGAGAGCCGGCAATGGGGCTACTCGGACTACGTCGAGCGGAATGGTAGATCCTGGGGGTACGGCGAGCACCTGCTCGACAACGGCGACAGGATCTTCTTCGTCTTCGACGGCACGACGCGCACAGTTGCCGGCCCCAACGGATCCCCCCAGAGCACCTACACCGGTATTGATCTCTGGAAGGGCGGAACCGGCAGTTATCAGCGCGTGCGCGGCATTGAACGGCAGACAGCCGCCTTCAACCCTGAAAAGAACCTCAACGAGGCGACGTTTGAGGCAGAGTATGGGTTTGAGAAGTAGGGATAGGATTAGGCCCAATACCGTTCAGTTAGCGCCGTTGGGTGCCGACCAGTTGGGGGTAAGCCGCTTGAGGAGGACCGTCCGATGACTTGGAAAATTCCTTAACTGAACCGTATTGGGGTTAAGCCGCATGTCCAAGCGCGGCGGTTCGGGCCATCAGCGGAGGCCGCCAAGGAGCGCTCCGATCCTGTTTCCGGCGGAGGCGATCTGCTCCGCGTCCACCGCCTGGGCCTGCTCGATGTAATCGCGCCGGAGAACGGGCGCAGTCTCGCGCGTCGTGCCCGGGCGCAGCGCGCCGCGCCGGTAAACGACCTCGCGGGCCAAGTGCCGGCTATGCGAAACCCAGCCGTCGAAGGCGGCTTCGGGGTTCGGGACGGGCGGCTCCGCCTCGAAAGGGTGCTCCCGTTCGAGCTGCGCCACGAACGCTTCGGGGCTGGCGCGCGACAGGGCACCCGGCCGGCCTGCGGAGTCCCAGAACCAGTGCAGCCGCTCCGGCGCCGCGTCTTCGGACACGCGTACCCAGGCCCAGTTCCCGCCGGCGTCGCTGACCGGGAACCGCCACGAAATCCAGAGCGCCGCGTGCAACGGCTGGTGCATGTCGCCGACGATGTGCATCACCCAGCAAAGCGCGACCGCGCGGGCCGCATCATCGGCGCGGGGGTCGCGCGCGCTCGCCAGGTTGCGCCGGAATGCCTGCTCGGCGCCGCCGAACGCGAACGGGACCAGATGGCGCAGGGACGAGGCGAATACCTGGCTGTAATGCCAATCATCGTGGTCGAACGGGCCGCCCCTGGCGAGGTCCGGCCAGATAGCCATCAGCTCAAAGGTCCGGCGTCCGCGTGCGCGGCCGGCCACGTCGCCGAGGTCGCGGTCAAAGCGCGCCCGCTCCGGATGGGATTGCATCAGCCGCAGGATGGCGGCCACGGCCTCCGGATCGTGGCGCTCCAGGGCGTCAAAGGCGATGGCGCCCGTGGCCAGGTGGCCTTCCGGGAGCCACGCCGCGGCCGTGTGGGGAAGGAGCAGCGCCAGCAGCATGAGGAGGGCGAGCCGCCGCCGCAGCGCCCGGGCGACGCCCGCCGGCTCGGGGGCGGACACGATCGGGCGAGGCTGCTGCGGCATGCGGCCTTGTGGACGCGGGAAGGGGCGCACGTCCAGCCTTGGGTTGCCGCTTGGCCCCGGCCGGGATCGGGCATAAACCCCACCGCGCAACGGGGGGAACAACCATGCTGCTTTACGAGCACCCGCTCTCTTCCTACGCCCAGAAGGTCAAGATCGCCCTGCGCGAGAAGGGCGTGGCGTTCGACCTCGAAGTGCCCGACAGCTTCGGCACCGGGCGCACCGACGGGCCGTTCGCCGCCGCCACCCCGCGCATGGAAGTGCCGGTGCTGGTAGACGGGGCGACGCGCATCTTCGAGAGCACGGTCATCATGGAATACATCGAGGAGCGCTGGCCCAACCCGCCGCTGCTGCCGCGCGACCCGGCCGCCCGTGCGAGTGCGCGCATCACGGAGGACGTGTGCGACACGCAGTACGAGGCCGTGAACTGGGGCTTCGGCGAGGTGCTGTGGTTCCGGCGCGCGGCCGGGACGCTCGGCGACGCGCTGCGGGCGCAGGCGGCGCGGCAGACCATGGTGCTGCAGGACTGGCTCGAAGCGCGGCTGGGGGAGGCGGACTGGTTCGGGGGCGCGGCGTTCGGCTGGGCCGATGCCGCCGCGGCGCCCATGGTCAACCGTTCCGTCCATTACGGCATGGGGCCGCCGCCGGGCAGCGCGCTGGCCGGCTGGCACCGGCGGGTGCGGGAGCGGCCCTCCGTTGCCGCCACCTTTGCCGAGTTCGACGCTGCAGCGGCCCGCATGGCGGGAGCGGCCGAACTTTACACCACAGGCGGGCGGCGGCGGGAATATCGCGACCACCGGCTGGAATGGATGGTCAAGTCCGGCGGGATCGAGGTTGTGCAGGCCGGTCTGCGCGACGGCAACATCCGCTTCTCTTGGCCGGATGCTTCATAGCCCGGCCCACGGGTCCCGCCGGGAACCGGCCGCCCCGGTTTAACAGGCTTCCGTGCGCGGCTCCGCCCGCATGGGCAAACCGCCGCCGGGCCGCAGCGTGACCAGCAGCTCCGGACGCACCGAACCGTCGCCGGTGTGGTGGAGCCGGAACCGCGGCGCCAGCACCGACAGCGCGACGAGCATCTCCGTCATTGCGAAGTGGTTGCCGATGCAGGTGCGCGGGCCGCCGCCGAAGGGGAAATAAGTGTAAGGGGCCACCCGCGTCCCGGGCGCGAAGCGGGCCGGGTCGAAGCGGTCCGGGTCCGGCCAAAGCCGCGGGTCGCGCTGCACGAGCCAGGGACTCAGCACCATGATGGCACCGGCGGGAATTTCGTGGCCGGCGATCCGGTCGGAACCGGCCGCGAGGCGCCCGAACCACGCGGCTGGCGGGTAAAGCCGCATAGCCTCCTCGATCACCGCCCGCGTCAGGTCCAGCCGTCCAAGGCCCTCCGGGTCCGGCCGGGCCTGGCTGCCGAAAACCCGAGCCGCCTCGTCGCGAACCGCGTCGGCCACCGGTGGGTGGCACGCGAGCAAGTGCCAGATCCAGGTCAAGGTCGCCGCCGAGGTTTCGTGCCCGGCCATGAGCATCGTCATCGCCTCGTCGCGCACCTGCCGCTCATCGAGGCCGGCGCCTTCCCCCTGCGCGGCGAGCAGCATGCCGAGAAGGTCGTTGCCGGCCTCGCGGGCGGCGAGCCGCTCCCCTATGATGCGCATGAGTGCCGCGTCGAGGGTGGCGAGCGCGCGCCGGAAGCGGCGGTTGGCCGGGGTGGGCAGGCGCTCCGTCCAGCCTGGGGCGAGGGACCAGAAACGCCCGGCCACCCAGTCCTGTGCCTCATGCACCGCCGCGCTGATCGCGGCGTCCCCGCCCCGGCGCTCCTGGCCGAACATGCAGCGCACCACGACATCAAGCGCGAGGTCCGACATTTCGCGCGAAACATCTAAAACGCGGCCCGGCCCGGCGGCCTCCCACCGGTCCGCCAGCGCAGCCGCCGCGGCGCCCATGGCCTCGACGAAGCGGCGGATCCGCTCGGCGCGGAAGGCGGGCTGCAGCAGGCGGCGCTGCCGGTGCCACAGAGGGTCCTCGCTGGTCAGCAGGCCCTCGCCCAGCACGGACTTGAGCTGGTCGTGGAACGGGGTGCGCCGGTAGTTCGCGTGGTTCTCCTGCAGCACCCGGCGGACATGCGCGGGGTCGGCGAGCACGAACACCGGGCGGCCCGGCACGGCAAGCCGGACCACATCGCCGAGCGGACGCGCCCGCTCGAATACCGCGAGCGGGTTTCGGGCAAGCGCCGGCAAGACGCCGAGCAGCGGCACGCTCCCGCGCAACACCGGCGGCGCCGCGCGCGCTGGTCCGGTCTCAGCCGCAGCCAGCAGTCCCATCATGCACCTCGCCCTCACCGCTCCCCTAAGCTACCTCAAGAACGACCGAACTCGCCATGGGTCGAAGGCATTGAGAAAGCGCAGTCCATCCCGCTCACATCACATAGCTGAGCCCTGACACGATCAGCAGGATGTTCACCGCCAGGGCGAACTGCCGGTTCGATATCGTCCGGAAGCAGGCTATGCCGAGCCAGGTGCCAAGCAGCCCCGCCGGGAGGCACAGCAGGTCCGCCGGGTCAAAGCCGGCGACATGGCTCAACCGCGGCCTCATCGCGCTGATCGCGAACAGGGCGGCGACCTGCATCAGCAGGATGAAGGGTTGGAACAGCGCGCGCTGCCGGGTCTTGTGCCAGCCTTTCAGGCCGCACCAGATGGTGACGGGAGCACCGGGAAAGCCGGCCGCGCCGCCCGTGATCCCGCCAAGGAAGCCGGCCGCAAGATCAAAGCCGGGGTGCCGCCACCCGAGGACGCGCGGCCTGCAGGCCAGCATGTATGTCCCATACGCCAGCAGGACGGCGCCGAGCGCCCGCGTGTACAGGCCGTGGTCGGCGTGCAGCAAGGCCCAGACCCCGGCCGGCAGCCCGGCAGCGCCGCCGAGCAGGAACAGGCCCAGGCTGCGCCCCTCGACCTCGCGGCGCAGCGCCCAGACCATCGTGGCCTGGTCCGCAATGCTGCACGCGATCATGATCTGGACGGCCTGGACCTAGTCAACGCAGAGATGGAACAGCATCGCGCCGCAAATGGCCGAAAAGGCGAAGCCCGCGATGCTGGAGATGAGCGATGCCGTGGCGACGGCCTCCATCACCGCCGGGCCAGGGTTGCCACGGTGCGGGGTCAGGACGGCGCATCCGACCGCAGCCACGCTCAGGATCAAGGCCGGGGCGGCGGCGCGAAACGCCTGCGCCTGCTGGGACGATACGGCTGATAAAGGGTGGCCACCCGGTTCGCCCCCGAGCCAGGACATCAAACGCTCCACAGAAGCTGCGACCAGGCGGCGGCGGTCAGCAGCGACATCGGGATGCCGACGCCAACCATCAGCGACACCAGGCGCGGGTTCAGCCCATGCTCCATGGCGACGATGGCGGCGCCGATCTGCGGACCCATCGCGGCCTCGAACACCTTGACCTGCATCACGGTGCCGCTGCCGTGCAGGCCGAGCACGAACAGCACTGAGATCAACGCCGGGCCGAGCACAAGCTTATACAGCAGGCCCGCCGACAGCTCCCGCGCGTTGCTGCGCAGCTCGCCCAGCCGCAGCTGATAACCGACGGACACGAGCGCGAGCGGCGTCAGCGTGCCGCTCAACCGGTCGAGCACCGCGGTGAACGCAGCCGGGTAGTGCACCGGGATCAGCAGCAGCCCTAGCGCCAAGGCCTGGAACGGCGGGAACACCAGGATGCGGCGCAGGATGGTCCCCGGCCGCACGCCGCCCGAGGTGTCGCCGACGGAGCACAGCGCCGCCACCACGACGCCCACCGTGCTCAGCACCATGTAGGTGCCGAGCTGATCCACCAGGATGCCGACGCCCAGAAAGGACGGGCCGTAAAAAGTTTCGATCATCGGCAGCCCGACAAAGGACGTGTTGGCCAGGCCGCCCGAAAGCATTAGCCCGCCGGTCGTCTGCCGCGACCACCCGGCGGCGCGGCCGAGAACCGCGAAGAAGACCGTCCCCAGCGCGAACATCACCCAGGGCATCGCCGCCGGGAACAGCAAGGCGGGGTCCGGCCGCAGTTCATGGACGTAGCGCAGCACCAGCGCCGGCAGGGCGACGTTGATGACAAATGCGTTCAGCGTCCGGTGCGCCTCCTCCGGCAGCCGGCCGGACCTGCGCAGCGCAATGCCCAACACGAAGCACAGCACCAGCACGATCAGGTTCGTCAACGGGGGCCTCCGTGTGATGCGCATGGGTCAAGCCGCATCGGCACGGTGGCAATCCGTCTCGGCGGCCGCAGTGACACGGGTCACACAGGGGCAGCGCCGAACCGCGCGGTTTCCCGCGGCGTGGCTACGGGTTGGAAGCGCGCATCAGCATGGCGTCAGGCCCGAACCAGCGCCGTCCCGTCAAACCTGATCGTAGTCGATCACCACGCGGGGCGTCGTCGGATGGGCCTGGCAGGTCAGCACAAAGCCCGCTTCGATTTCCCAAGGCTCCAGGGAGAAGTTCAGCTTCATCTCGACCGCACCTTCCAGGACGCGCGCCCGGCAGGTGCTGCACATCCCGCCCTTGCAGGCATAGGGCAGGTCCAGGCCGGCCCGCAGCGCGGCGTCCAGGACAGACTCGCCCTCCGCCACCGGCACGTCGGCCTGCCTCCCGTCCACCACCAGGCCGGCCGTGGCGTGGGGCGCGTCCACCTGCGCCGGCGTCGGCTTCGAGCGCGGCTTGCCGCCGAGGGCGGACACGAAGCGCTCCACGTGCACCTGGTCCGGCCGCATCCCGAGGTCGAGCAGCGTCGCCTCCACCTCGTCGCTCATGCCCGCGGGGCCGCACAGGAACACGTGGTCCACCATGTCCACCGGAACCAGGTGGCGCAGCAGCAGCCGCACCTTCGCCTCGTCCAGCCGCCCGTTCAGGATGGGGATGTCCTGCTGCTCCTGGGACAGCACATGGAACACCGACATCCGGCCGAGGTGGCGGTCCTTCAGCTCCTCCAGCGCATCCCGGAACAGCATGTCGCCGGTGGAGCGGTTGCCGTAGAACAGGAACACGCGGCTCCCATCCTTCCGGCCCAGGATGCCCCGCATGATCGACAGCACCGGCGTGATGCCCGATCCCGCGGCGAAGAAAACGTAGCACTGCGCCGCGTCCGGGCCGTGCACCGTGCCGAAGCGCCCCACCGGCGTCATCACGTCCAGCGTGTCGCCCGCATGGATGTCGCTGTTGGCCCAGCCTGAGAACAACCCGCCATCCACGCGCTTCACGGCGATCCGCAGTTCCCCGTCATCGGGTCCGGAGCAGATGGAGTAGGACCGCCGCACCTCCTCCCCCTCCAGCGTCGTCCGCAGGGTCAAGTATTGCCCGGCGGCGAAGCGGTAATCTTCCCGCAGATGCGGCGGAACCTCGAACGCGACCGACACCGCGTCGGGCGTTTCCCGCCGCAGGTCGGCAACGCGGAGGCGGTGGAAACGAGGCGTGGCGCCAGACATGACAGCGTTCAATGGCACTTGAAGTAGTCGAACGGCTCGCGGCAGTCTTCGCAGCGCCAAAGCGCCTTGCAGGACGTCGAGCCGAACTCCGACAGCACGCGCGTGTTGGCCGAGCCGCAATGCGGGCACTCGACTTCCTCCACGCCGAACAGCTCGCGACGCCCGCCGCCCGGCTTCGGCGGGGACACGCCGTACTCGCGCAGCTTGCGCCGGCCGTCCTCCGTCATCCAATCGGTGGTCCAGGCCGGGGACAGCACGGTCCGCACCTGCCCGCCCCCGATGCCCGCGCGGTCCAGCGCCATCTCGATCTCGAACTGGATCATGTTCATGGCCGGGCAGCCGGAGTAGGTCGGCGTGATCGTCACCTCCACCCGGCCGTCCCGGATCGCAACGTCGCGCAAAACGCCGAGGTCGGCGATGGTCAGCACCGGGATTTCCGGGTCGCACACGCCCTTGACGGCCTGCAGCGCCCGCAGGCGCAGCGCCTCGGCATCCGCTGGCGTCACCACGCGGCTCCCGGGTAGGTGCGCTGGACGTGCTGCATGGTGCTGAGCAGGTGGCCGAGGTGCTCGCTGTGCCGCCCGGTCCGCCCGCCGCTCTGCATCCACCCGTTCTGGGGCAGGGTCAACGTGGCGCGGGACAGCACGGCGCCGATCGTGCCGTCCCAGGCGTCGCGGAGCGGGGCCGGGTCGATGACCGTGCGCCCGTCCGCAAGGGTGCGCTCGGCGGCGTCGCACTCGAACATCTCGCCCGTGTACGGCCAAAGCACGTCAACCGCCTCCTGCACGCGGGCGTGGCTTTCCTGCGTGCCGTCGCCGAGGCGGATCACCCATTCGGACGAGTGGCGAAGGTGGTAGGCGCTTTCCTTTTCCGACTTCGCGGCGACGGCGGCGAGCGTGGCGTCGCCGCTGGCCGTCATCGCGCGCCAGTACGGGTCCGCAAAGGCGGAGTAGAACAGTTGCCGCACCATGGTCTGCCCGAAGTCGCCGTTCGGCTGCTCGGCCAGCAGCAGGTTGCGATACTGCGGCGCGTCCCGGAGATACGCGAACGTGTCCTCGTCGTTGCCCGCGGCCTCCGCCTCGGCCGCGTAGGCGTACAGCGACCGCGCCTGCCCGATCAGGTCGAGGCCGATGTTGCCGAGCGCCATCTCCTCCTCAAGAATCGGGCCGAGGCCGATCCACTCCGACAAGCGGTGGCCGAGGATCAGCGCGTCATCGGCCCGGCGCAGCAAGTAAAGCACCAGCGGAGTCTCGTTGACCTGAATAGATGTCGTGGCCATCGGGAGGGTCTCGCGCTCACATATGGCCGACCTCGTCCGGCACGTCGTAGAAGGTCGGGTGGCGGTACGCCTTGGACACCGTGGGCTCGAACATCATGCCCTTGTCCGCCGGGTCGGATGCGGTGATCGCGTTGGACGGCACGATCCAAAGCGACAAGCCCTCGCCCCGACGCGTATAAAGGTCGCGCGCGGCCTGCAGCGCCAAGGTCGAATCAGCGGCGTGCAGGGAGCCGACGTGCTTGTGAGCCAGGCCGTTCCGGCTGCGGATGAATACTTCCCAGAGCGGGGTGTTGGGCGTCTTCACATCGGACATTACGTTGTCTCCTCCCCTTGGCCCGGCCCCGCGGCGCGCTAGGCCGCGAGCTTCTGCTTGGCCTGCTTCGCAGCATAGGCCGCCGCCGCTTCGCGCACCCAGGCGCCTTCCTTGTGGGCGCGCCGCCGCGCGGCAATGCGCTCGCGGTTGCACGGGCCGTTGCCGGCCAGCACCTGCCGGAACTCGTCCCAGTTGATCGAACCGTGCCGCCAATGCCCGCGCGCCCCGTCCTTGGTCGCATCGCCCTCGCCCAGCTCGAAGCGCAGGTCGGCGTCGGGCAGGGTCAGGCCCAGGAACTCGGTCTGCGGCACCAGCGCGTCCAGGAACTTCTGCCGCAGCTCGTCATTGGAAAACCGCTTGATCTTCCACCGCGTGGACTGGTCGCTGTGGGTGCTGTCGCCATCCGGCGGGCCGAACATCATCAGGCACGGCCAGTACCAGCGGTTCAGCGCGTCCTGCGCCATCGCCTTCTGCTCTGGCGTGCCCCGGCACAGCGCGACCATGATCTCGTAGCCCTGGCGCTGGTGGAAGGATTCCTCCTTGCACACGCGGATCATCGCCCGGGCATAAGGGCCGTAGGAGCAGCGGCACAGCGGGATCTGGTTCATGATGGCCGCGCCGTCCACCAGCCAGCCGATGGCCCCCATGTCGGCCCAGGTCAGCGTCGGGTAGTTGAAGATGGACGAGTACTTGGCCTTGCCCGAAAGCAGGTCGTCGAACATCTCCTCGCGGCTCCGGCCGAGCGTTTCGGCCGCGGCGTAGAGATACAGGCCATGGCCGGCCTCATCCTGCACCTTGGCGAGCAGGGTGGCCTTGCGCCGCAGCGTCGGCGCGCGCGTGACCCAATTGCCCTCCGGCAGCATGCCGATGATCTCGGAATGGGCGTGCTGGGAAATCTGCCGGGTGAGCGTCCGGCGGTAGGCGTCCGGCATCCAGTCGTTCGCCTCGATCCGCTCTTCCGCGTCAACCCGTTCCTGGAAGCGCGCCGCCAGCCCGGCACCCTCCGCAGCCTTTGCAGGGGCGGCGGTGTCAGGGTTGGACAAGCCTTGCGTGTACATGGCGGCCTCCGTTGCTTACAGCCAGGATATGATACGACATGCGCCGGCATCCAACGCCCGCCGGGGCGGAAAAGGCTTGCCCATTCCGCCCGTCCCGATCACGACAGCCGGTCGATCGCCTCGGCCGTGCTGAACGCGAGGCGGCCGTGCGCCAAGGTGGCCACTACGCGCGAACCGTCCCCAGCCATCAGGACGATGTCCGCGCGCTTGCCTTCGGCCAGGCTCCCCCGGTCCGTCAGCCCGGCGGCGGCCGCCGGGTTGGCCGACACCAGCGCCCAAGCGTCCCGCAGGTCCAGCCCGCCCCGGGCGGCCAGCAGGAAGGGCGCTTGCCGCAGTGCCGGGTAGTAGTAGTCGCTGGTCAGGATGCGGCACACCCGCGCTTCCGCCATGCGCCCCGCCGAACCCCAGCCCATGTGCGACCCACCGCGGACGACGTTGGGGCTGCCCATCGCCACCCAGTCCCCTGCCGCGGCGGCGGCCTGGGCGACGGCCTCCGTCATCGGGAACTCGCACAGCCGGGCGCCATGCCGGCGGAAGCCGTCGCGCGTGGCGGCGCTGTCGTCGTCATGGCTTGCCATCGGCAGCCCGGCCGCGCGGGCGGCAGCGGCCACCTGCGCCTGGGCCGGCCCCACCTCGGCCCGGCGCGCGGCGGTCTCCTCGGCCAAGGCGCGGAACGCTGGGGCTGGCACGCCGGCGCGTTCGCTGTATTTCGCCAGCGCCGCCGGGTCGTCCAGCTTGCGCAGAATGGCGGGCGTGTGGTCGTTGAACGCCAGCAAGTGCACCTGCCCGGCGCCGATGGCGTCCAGCGCCAGGCCGAGCGCGTCGATGTTGAACGCTTCCCACCGCAGGTGGACGCGCATGTCGCACCGGCTATGGGGCCGGGCCGCATGGAGGGCGTCGAGCAGGGCGGTCCAGGTCTCGGTACCGCGCAGCCCGGGTTCCCAGGACAGCGTGACGCCGTGATACGCGGTGGTGATGCCGTTGGCGAGCAACTGCGCTTCCGTGTCGGCAAGGGCGAGCGGGAGGGGAAAACCGACGCCGGGGCGCGGCTGGATCTGCCGCTCGAACGCATCCCCGTGCAGGTCCACGATGCCGGGCAGCACCAGGAGGCCGCTGGCGTCCAGGCGGCGGGATGCCGGGCCGGGCGGCGCGATGGCGTTATCGGCGATCCGCAGGTCGGCGGGCGCGAAGCCCTCAGGCAGCAGGCAGGTGCCGCCGGTAATGCTCAGGCTCATGCCGACTCCTCCGGTTCAAACACGATCTGGACACGCGGGGTCGGGTAGCGGGCGATGCCGAACTCGATGACGCGGCCGGCGCGGTCCACGTTGACGTTCTCGCACACCAGCAGCGGCAGCCCGCGCGCCATCGCCAGGGCTGTCGCCTCGGACGCCGAAGGCAGCCGGGCCGAGACGCGGGTGGATTGGCGCAGGTAGTCGGCCACCCCAATGCGGGCGAGCGCCGCGGTGATGCTGTCCTCCCGCCCCAGCGCGTCCTCCATGCCGGGCAGGCGGGAGGCGGGGAAATGGTGGCTGGACAGGCTCACCGGCCGCCCGTCGGCTAGGCCCACGCGCTCCAGCACCACGACCGGCTCGCCTTCCCGAATGCCCAGCCCGTCCGCGACCGCGGGAAGCGCCGGCAGTTCATGCAGCGCCAGCACGCGGCCGGATGGTTCCCGGTTGTGACGCCGCACCCATTCGGAGAAGCGGGTGCGGGCGCCGACAACGTAATCCAGCACGTCTTCCGCCACGAAGCTGCCGCGCCCCTGCTCGATCCGGATCGCCCCGGCGCGGGACAGGTCTTCCAAGGCGCGGCGGACGGTGTGGCGGTTGACGCCGAAGCGGGCGGCCAGGCGGGCTTCGGTGGGCAGTTGGGCGCCGGATCCCAGCGCGCCGCCGGCGATGTCGGCCCGCAACGTGTCCGCGATCTGCCGCCATTGGGCAACGCCGCTGCCCGGCGCCGGGCGGTCCGCCCGCGATGTCATGGGAACTTCATCATGGAGCGGAGTAGGGCCGGGGCACATCGGTTGACAGCTACCACGCGTTGGCCCTATTTGTCTAGATGTATAGATGATAGGTGGCGGGCGCATGGACCATGCCAAAACGGATGAGCAACGGAAGCACTGGATGGCGGTGCTCGCCCGGGCCAAGGCGCCCGAGGTCGAGGCGCACCTTCCCGGATCGTTGCCGCCGCACACGCGGCTGCGTGGGCCGGAGGTCGGGCTGGCCATGGTGCGTGGCCGGGCCGGCGGCACCGGGGCTGCGTTCAACCTGGGCGAGATGACAGTGACGCGCTGCACGGTGCGCGACGAGGCCGGGCGGGTCGGCCACGCCGTGATCGCCGGGCGCGACCCGCAGCAGGCCGAGCTGGCGGCGGCGTTGGACGCGGCCTTGCAGGACCCGACGCGGCAGGACGGGCTGCTGCAAGCCGTGATCGCCCCGCTGCATGCGGCCCAGCAGGCGGCGCGCGCCGTCACGGCGGGCAAGGCCGCGGCGACCCGCGTGCAGTTCTTCACCTTGGCGACCATGCGCTCATGACGCTCGACCGGCCCGGCTTCGCCGATCCCGCCGCGGACGCGCAATCCTGCTTCCGCGCCGTGCTGGACGCCATGAGCCGGCCGGGCACGGTCGTCGCCGCCGGGGCCGGGCTGTGTTCCCCGGCGCCGCTCGACCCGGCTACGGCGGCGGTGCTGCTGACGCTGGTTGATGCCGACACGCCGTTGTGGCTGGACCCGGCGGCCTCCGCGGCGGCGGATTGGGTGGCCTTCCATTGCGGCGCCCCGCAGGCCGAAAGCATCAAGGCTGCCGCCTTTGCCTGTGCGCTTGCGATGCCGGCGCTGTCGGGCCTGCATCCCGGCACCGACCTGGCGCCGGAAGCGTCGGCGACGCTGATCCTGCAAGTGCCGGCAATGGGGCGGGGGACGCCCTTCCGCCTGTCCGGCCCCGGGCTACGCGCGCCGGCGATGCTGCGCCTGGAGGGGCTGCCCGACAACTTCGCGGCGCAATGGGCGGCCAACCACGCCCTGTATCCCTGCGGCGTGGACGTGGTGCTGTGCGCCGGGGAGCAGCTTTGCGCCCTGCCGCGCAGCGTGCGGACCGAGGAAACCTGACGGGTGGCCTACGTCGCGGTCAAAGGCGGCGAGCGCGCCATCGACGCCGCCCATGCCTGGCTGGCGGAGGACCGGCGCGGGGATCCCGCGGTCCCCGAACTCGCCACGGCGCAGATCGCCGAGCAGTTGGGACGCGCCGTGGACCGGGTGATGGCGGAGGGCGCGTGCTACGACCCGGGCCTCGCGGCGCTCGCGATCAAGCAGGCGCAGGGCGACCTGATCGAGGCGGCGTTCCTGCTGCGGGCCTACCGCACCACCTTGCCGCGCTTCGCCGACACCCGCCCGGTGGAGACCAGCGCCATGGCGGTGCGCCGCCGGGTGTCCGCCGTGTTCAAGGACATGCCCGGCGGCCAGGTGCTCGGCCCCACCTACGACTACACGCACCGTCTGCTCGATTTCGCCTTGGCCGAACCCGGCGGCGCCGTGGCGGAGGCCGGCACCGCCCCGCCGGGCGAGCCGATGCCCGGGGTGATGGACCTGCTGGGACAGGAGGGATTGATCGAGCCGGAAACGGGTTCCGACAACCGCCATATGAACGTTCCTGGGGACCTGACCCGCGAGCCGCTTGCCTTTCCCGCCGGGCGCGACGTGCGCCTGCAAGCCTTGGCGCGCGGCGACGAGGGTTTCCTGCTGGCGCTCGGCTATTCCGGCCAGCGCGGCTACGGCGGCGCGCACCCGTTCGTCGGCGAGCTATGCGTGGGCGAAGTCGCGGTGGAAGTCGAGGTGCCGGAACTGGGTTTCGTCCTGGACATCGGCGACATCACCGTGACCGAGTGCCAGATGGTCAACCAGTTCCGCGGCAGCAAGCAAGTCCCGCCGCAGTTCACCCGCGGCTACGGCCTGTGCTTCGGCCACAGCGAGCGCAAGGCGATGGGCATGGCCCTGGTGGACCGCGCCATGCGGGCAGCGGAGCTGGGGGAGGACGTGACGGCGCCGGCGCAGACCGTGGAGTTCGTGCTGTCCCACTGCGACAACATCGAGGCGACGGGCTTCGTCGAGCACCTGAAGCTGCCGCACTACGTCGATTTCCAGAGCGAGCTTGAGACGATCCGGCGATTGCGGGCCGGCGTGGAGGAGCCGGGATGAACGGCTACAATTTCGCCTACCTGGACGAGCAAACCAAGCGCATGATCCGCCGCGCCCTGCTGAAGGCGGTGGCCATCCCCGGCCACCAGGTGCCGTTCGGCTCGCGCGAAATGCCGCTGCCTTACGGCTGGGGCACCGGCGGCATCCAGGTCACGGCGAGCATCCTGGGCCGCGCGGACGTGCTGAAGGTCATCGACCAGGGCGCCGACGACACCACCAACGCCGTGTCCATCCGCCGCTTCTTCGCCCGCACCGCCGGCGTCGCCACCACCACGCGCACGGCCGAGGCCAGCGTAATCCAGACCCGGCACCGCATCCCGGAGGTGCCGCTCCGCGAGGACCAGATCATCGTTTACCAGGTCCCGCAGCCCGAGCCGCTGTCCAAGCTGGAACCCAGCCGCGCGGAAACCCGGCGGATGCACGCGCTCGCGGAGTACGGGCTGATGCACGTGAAGCTGTACGAGGACATCGCCCGCGTCGGCGCCGTCACCATCAGCTACGATTACCCGGTGATGGTGAACGGGCGGCATTTGATGTCGCCCTCGCCGATCCCGGCCTTTGACACGCCGAAGATGGACGGCATGGCGGCGCTGCAGTTGTTCGGCGCGGGGCGGGAAAAGCGGATCTATGCCATCCCGCCTTATACGGCGGTCAGGCCGCTGGACTTCGAGGACCACCCGTTCCGCCTGACCCGCGCGCCGCACGCCTGCGCGCTGTGCGGCGCCGGGGACAGCTACCTCGATGAGGTCGTGACCGACGACCGTGGCGGGCGCATGTTCGTGTGCTCCGACACGGATTTCTGCGCGGCCCGCCAGCCCGCCGGGGCGGCATGAGCTCGGATGCGCGATCTTCGCGCAGCCCGGACGCGCTGCTGTCGGCGCGCGGCCTGCGGCTGTCCTACGGCCGCATCGCCGCGCTGGACGGGGTGGATGCGGAGGTGTTCCCCGGCGAGGTGCTCGCCGTGGTGGGCGAAAGCGGCTCGGGCAAGACGACGCTGCTGCAAGCCTTGTCGGGCGCCATAAGCCCGGATGCCGGAACGGTGTGGTATCGCGGCCGGGACGGCTCCGTGCAGGACGTGCACCGTATGCCTGCCCCGGCGCTGCGCGCGCTGCACCGCTCGGACTGGGGCACGGTGCACCAGGACCCGCGGCAATCGCTGCGCATGGCCGTGTCCGCCGGGGGAAACGTGGGCGAGCGGCTGATGGCACAGGGCGTGCAGCATTACGGCGGCATTCGCGCGGCGGCGATCGATTGGCTGCGGGAGGTGGAAATCGCGGCTGACCGGGTGGACGACCTGCCCCGCACCTTTTCCGGCGGCATGCTGCAGCGGCTGCAGATCGCCCGCACGCTGGTGACGCAGCCGCGGCTGGTGTTCATGGACGAGCCGACCGGTGGGCTGGACGTGTCGGTGCAGGCCCGGCTGCTCGACCTGATCCGCGGGCTGGTGGCCCGGCTGGGCGTGGCGGCTGTGCTGGTCACGCATGACATCGCGGTGGCGCGACTGCTCGCCGGGCGGATCGTGGTGATGCGGGCCGGGCGGGTCGTGGAAACCGGGCTGACCGATCAGGTGCTGGACGACCCGCAGCACCCCTACACGCAGTTGCTGGTCAGCTCGGTGCTGCACGCATGAGCGCCGGGGACGCCGTGCTGCGGGTGGAGGGGGTCGGCAAGTCGTTCACGCTGCACCTGCAAGGCGGCGTCCGCATCCCCGTGCTGGACGGGGTTTCGCTGGAGCTGCAGGCGGGGGAATGCGTGGTGCTGTCGGGACCATCGGGCGCGGGGAAGTCCACCCTGCTGCGCACCGTGTACGGCAACTACCGGGCGGAGGGTGGCAGCATCCTGCTCCGCCACCGCGGCGCCTGGCTGGACCTGGCGGCGGCCGGGCCGCGGACGGTGCTGGAGATGCGGCGGGACACGCTGGGCTATGTCAGCCAGTTCCTGCGCGTGGTGCCCCGCGTCCCCGCCCTGCACATCGTGGCGGAGGCGCTGACGGCGCGCGGCGTCGGCACGGAGGAAGCGCGGGCAAGCGCGCGGGCGATGCTGCTGCGCTTGCACGTGCCGGAGCGCCTACACGGCCTGCCGCCCGCTACCTTTTCCGGGGGCGAGCAGCAGCGGGTCAACCTGGCCCGCGGCTTCCTGGGCCGCCACCCGATCCTGCTGCTGGACGAGCCGACGGCGTCGCTCGATGCCGCCAACCGCGCCGTCGTGGTGGGGCTGGTCCGGGCGGCAAAGGCGAGGGGCGTCGCCGTCCTCGGCATCGTGCACGACGCCGACACCCGCGACGCCATCGCCGACCGCTTGTTTCCCGTGGAGCCGTTGCAGGACGCGGCCTGATGGTTCAATCAAGCAGCGACGGGAGGATGCGCGATGGCGGACACGACGCGGCGGGGTGGCTGCAACTGCGGCAAGGTCAGGATCGAGCTTCGGGGCGAACCGCTCCGCACGGGGCTGTGCCATTGCCTGACGTGCCGCAGGGAAACAGGCGGTGCCTTCATGGCCTTTGCCGTTTGGGATGCGAGCCAGGTGTCGGTCGCGGGGGAAACCGCAAGCTGGACGGCGACGACCGACCACCGCCATTTCTGCCCGGCCTGCGGCTCGTCCTTGTTCGGCACCCACGACGGGGACACCGAGGTTGAAGTCCGGCTCGGCGCGCTCGATGACGCGCCTTCGGGCCTCCTCCCGGACTACGAGCTGTGGACGCGGCGGCGGGAGCATTGGCAGCAACCCGTCGCCGGGGCGGCGCAGCACGGGGGCAACCGCCCGTGATCACTGCGCCGGCATCACCACGGGCGCCCCCTTGTCCTTGACGAAAAAGGCGAGGAACTTGGCCGGCTCCGTGCTGCTCGCGTTGCGGCCGACCAAGTGGATGTCGTCCGGCGCTTCGTAGAAGGTTTGGCCGCGATGCAGCGTGACCGGCTCCGTGCCCTTCGCCTGCATGATGACCGAGCCTTCGAGCACATAAACGAACACATACGCGCCGTGGCGGTGGATGGGGTCTGCCGCGCCGGGCGCATACTCCACCACCATCATTGAGCCTTCCTTGCCGGCGATGCTGGTCAGGTCGCGCGAAAGCAGCGGTGTCACCTTCGTCGTTTGCGCGGCACCCGCCCCGGCGATGGAGAGCAACGCGCCGACCAACAGCAATCGCTTCATCGGAACGAACCTTTGCTTTGGGCAAGGGGTTTGCGGCCCGGACAAGACGGCGATCCCGCCCCGACGTGGCCGCCGCAGTCTCAGTCAGGGCTGGCCGTCCGTCAACGGATCACCGCGGGGCTGGACATGGGCGGAGCTGGCCCGTCCGGCGCGGCAATGCGTGACGGGATGATGCAGTCAGGCAACGATCCGGGCCGGGGGTGGCGGCGTTCTCCAGGCTGGTATGGCATCACAGGAAACAAGAATGAGCGAAACGAACGAGAGCGTGCCGGGCATGGCAGAAACGGAGAAGCTGAAGACCCAGGCGGAAACCGGGGGCGAGCGGTCGATGGCGCGGCCGGGCAACGCATCCGGCGCGGGCGGCGTGCAGCCGGGCGCCGGCGCGCCGGAAACGGGCATGCTTGGCGGCGGGATCGGCTCGGCCGGCCTGCGCGGCGGCTCGGGGGAAGGGACGGGCGCCACGTCCGGCATGTCGGGCGGGGAAACCAATGAAAGCATGCCCGGCGGCGGCGCCACGGGCGACCGGGAACAGCCCGACACCGTGCCGACCGACCGCTGATCCAGCCAATCATCAGGGAACGCTGACATGAGCAACACGACGCAGCCCTCCTCCCGCAAGGACGGGTTCGGGACCGAGGGCATCGGCGAGGACGGCGACGGCAGCATGGGCCAGGCCGGCAGCAGCGGAGGCGGCACCGGGGCGACCTCGGCCGCGGGTCGCGGCGCGGCAAAGTCGCAGGGCGCGACCGGCAAGGAAAACGGCAGCATCGGTCGGCAGAACCAGGCCAACAAGCAGGGCCTGGGCGGCGACGGGCCGCAGGACTGATGATGCCCGGCGCGGGCCTGGACGACGCCAGGCCGCGTTGCGGGCCGCATCGCCCGCGAGGATGAAAACCGAACCGGCCCGACCGCACTCCTCCGTTACGAGACGGCGGCGCTGCAGCCGGGCCGGCGCGCGGCTACTTGTTGGTGCGGCCCACCCTGTTCGGGTTGACGCCGCCGCCCTTAGCGCCGTCGTTCATCACGTCGCCCTCCGCCGTGTTGTCGGCTTCAATGGTTTCCGGGTCGGCGCCGGTGGCCGCGAACGCGCCCTTGGACGCGCCGATGCCCGGGTTGCGCTGGAGGTCGCTGGGCGGCCGCGGCGTGTCGGCGCCGAGATCGTCCGGACCCTCCGGCGGGCGCTTCGGGTGCTTGGATGAGGTCATGCGGGTTCTCCTATAGGCATGGCCCGGGCCGGCAGCGCGGGCAGGAAGGGCGGCTGCCTCTACGACGGGCCGCCCGTGCCGTTTCCAACGCCGCCACCCCGGCGAAGTGCCGCGCCGAACGCACACGATTTGCGGACGGCCCGCCGCGCCGCCGCCCCATCCCAATCCGGGCGCGTCAGCCCACGAGGATGCGCCGTCCCTCCTCCTTGCGCGCCGCCAGTTGCTGCAGCGTGCTGGCGAAGGTGTGGTCGATGTGCCACAGGCCGCGCGTGCGGATGCGGACATCACGGTCGGCCGGCGCACCCTCCACCGCCGACAGCAGTTGCGGCAGCCGCAGGAACGTGGCGGTGCCCGCCAAGCGCAGCTCAGTGGCCGCGCCTGTGTCGAACGTGCGGACGCGGAACCCCGGACGACGCAGGGGCCACACCGATTCCACGACCGACAAGGCGAGGCCGGCCAGCACGCCGGTGAGCAAATCGGTCGTGACCACGCCCACGAACGTCGCCGCCCAAATCGCCGCCGGCATCCGCCCGTGATGGCGCAGCAGGTCCACCACGTGATGCACGCCGATCAGCCGCCACCCCGTCACCACCAGCACCCCGGCCAGCGCAGCGGTCGGCACCAGGCGCAACAGGCCCGGCAGAAGCGCCACGAACACCAGGATGATGAGGCCGTGCAGGATCGTGGACAGGCGCGTCACCGCACCCGCCTGCACGTTGGCCGAGCTGCGCACGATCACCCCGGTCATCGGGATGCCGCCCAACAGGCCGCTCAGCCCGTTGCCGACCCCCTGCGCGAACAATTCCCGGTCGTAGTTCGTCCGTACCCGGTCCTGCATGCGGTCCACCGCGGACGCGGACAGCAAGCTTTCCGCGCTGGCGACAAAGGCCAGCGCAACGGCCGTCAGCATCAGGCCCGGCTGCAGCATCTGGCTGAACGCTTCGCCGTCCGGCAGGGCGACCGCGTCCCACAGCCGATCCGGCACACTCACATGCAGCACCGGCAGCGCCAGCGCCGCCGCCAACGCGGTGCCCGCGCCCACGCCCAGCAGCGCCCCCGGAACCAGGCGGAGCGCGGCCGGGCGCAGCTTCTCCCAGCCGACCATGACGACAATCGTGACCAATCCGACCAGAAGCGCCGTCTCGCCGCCGGCGCCGTCCAGGGGCAGCAGCCCAAGGAAAGCGCCGGGCGCGGCCAGCAGGTTATCCAAGCCGCCCGCCTGGGGCTTGTTGTCCACCAGGACCTGCAACTGCCCGGCGACGATCAGCACGCCGATGCCGGCCAGCATGCCATGCACCACGGCCGGGGAGATGGCCCTGAACCACCCGCCCAGCCGCAGCGCGCCGGCCAGGCATTGCAGCCCGCCGGCCAGCAGCAAGATCGGACCCAAGGCGCCAAGGCCGTAATCTCCGACGATCTCGAAGACCATGACGGCAAGCCCGGCCGCCGGGCCGCTCACCTGCAAGGGCGAGCCGGACAGCAGCCCGACCACGACCCCGCCGATGATGCCGGTAAGCAGCCCCCGCTCGGGCGGCACGCCGGAGGCGATGGCGATGCCCATGCACAAGGGCATCGCCACCAGGAAGACGACGAAGGACGCCGAAACGTCGCGTAGGAGCCAACTGCGCACGGGCACTACTCCGCAGCCACGGGCAGTGCCGGGTTGGTCGCGCCGCCGCGGGGCGCCACGGCTACCGGGGGCGTGTCGTCGTCCATCAGCGCGAACAGGCCGGTGTCGCCGTCGTAGGCCAGCACCGAGCCGTGCTCCAGCTCGAACAGCCAGCCGTGCAGCGTCAGCTTGCCGGCCGCGATCCCCGCGGCGACGGACGGGTGCGTGCGCAGGTGGTTGATCTGCACCACCACATTCTCCTTGGCCAGGGCGCGGTGGCGGGCGTCCGGCGGCGCGTCGCAATGCAGGGTTTGCTCCACGATGCGCTGGGCGGCCTGGCTGTGGTGGAGCCAGGCGGCGACGTTCGGCATCGTCGCGAGCTTCTCCGGATGCAGCAGCGCCCCCATGGCGCCGCAGTCGGAATGGCCGCACACGATGATGTCCCGCACGCCGAGGGCCAGCACGGCATACTCGATCACCGAGGACACGCCGCCGTTTGTCCGTCCGAAAGGCGGCACGATGTTGCCGGCGTTGCGGCACACGAACAGCTCGCCGGGGCCGCATTGCGTGATCATCTCGGGGATGACCCGGCTGTCGGCGCAGGAGATCATAAGCGCCTTGGGCTTCTGGCCGTCATGGACCAGCTTGCGGTAAAGGCTCCGCTCCCGCGGGTAAACCTCGCCCTGGAAACGGGCGACGCCGCGCGCCATGTCGCGAAAGGGGTTGGGGGTCTCAGGGTCGTGTTGGGTTGTCATCAGCATGGGCTCCTTGCATTGTTGTGCAAAAGCCGTAGGCGCATGCTGTCTCGATAGGCGCGGGTTCCCCGCGTGCCATTGACCACCGCATACTCCTACGGTGATCCGACATCGCTAGGTTGGCCGGCGCTTAGCGCCAGCGTCCTGCCAGAGGGGCCCGGATCGTTATGATCCGTTGGTACGGGAACCCACGGGTGTGGCGCAAGTCAAAAATCGTCTGATTCCGCTAAACCTTGGATTTGTGACTACCGTGAGTTGATGCAAAACCGAACCAGGTGGATGCCGGCGTCAAGCCGCCGCCGTCGCCCGGCCTTGGCTCGAGGCAGCGTAAAGCCCGGGCCGTTCCCGCATCGACACGGTTTGCCGGGCGCCGGTGCGCAACGCCTCAAGCGCGGCGTCGGAAACGGCCGTCGCGGCGTAGCCGTCCCAGGTGCTCGGCCCCGTGGCGGTCCCCTGCGCCGCAGCCGCGAGCCACGCCTCGAACTCAAGGTCGTAGGCGCGCAGGAACCGCTCCCGCCAGCCAGGCGGCACCCGCCCGCTGAACGCGCCCTCGCGCTTGACCACCACCGCGTTGCCCTCGGCGAGCGCCGCCGTGCCGGTCTCGCCCACGACCTCGCCGCGGATGTCGTAGCCATAAGCGATCGTCACGGACACCTCCACATCCACCACGGCACCGCCACGCATCTCGAGCAACACGACGAGCGGGTCTTGCAGCGCCCCGGCCCGGCTGTTGCGGCGCGGCTTGAGCACCGTGGCCGCGGCGACCTCATCGTCCAGCAGCCAGCGCGCTACGTCGATGTCGTGCACCGCCGTGTCGTTGATCGCCATGTCAGCCGTGTAGTGCGGGGGCACCGACGGGTTGCGGTGCACCGAATGGAACAGCAGCGGCGCGCCGATGACCCCGCCATCCACGGTCTCCTTCAATGCACGGTAGGCCGGGTCAAAGCGGCGCATGAAGCCGACCTGCACGAGCCGGCGGCCGTGGGCCGCCTCGGCGTCGAGGATGCGCAGGCACGCTTCCGTCGTGGTCGCCAGCGGCTTCTCGCAGAACACCGGCTTGCCGGCCGCGATGCAGGCGAGCACGTACTCCTCGTGGGTCGGCCCCCAGGACGCGACGACCACTGCATCGACGGCATCGTCCCCGATCAGCTCCTGGCCTGTGGCGAACACCCGCGGCGCCGCCCCGCCCGGCACGCCCACTGCCACGCTCCGCGCGCGCTCCGCGTCGGAGTCCGTGACCGCTACCACCGCGCTGCCCGGCAGCACCGCCGTCAGCCGGCGGACGTGGTCCTGCCCGATCATGCCCACCCCGATGACCCCGACCCTCACCGTCATGCTGCCGCGCCCCAATGTTTGTCCACGTAGCGCTGGATTTCCTGCCGCATGAAGCGCGAGGACTCAACGGCGCGCTCCTCCCAGGCGAACACGCAGCTTGTCACGATGCCGTCGAACCCGACCTCGTGCAGCGTCCCGAAGAACACGTCCCAATCCACCTCGCCCTGGCCGATATCGAGGTGCTGATGCACCCGCGCCGTCGAGCCCGGCGGGTTGACGATGTAGCGCAGGCCCGAGGACGCCTTGTGGTTGAACGTGTCGGCGACGTGGACGTGGGCCAGCACGGGGGCGGCGTCCCGGATCATCTGCGCCATGTCGCTGCCGAAGTGAAAGGTGTGGGGCGCGCAGTACAGGAACTTCACGTGCTTCGAGTTGATGGTGCGGATCATGTCCACGGCCGGGTGCAGGGTTTCGACCCAATCCTCCGGGTGCGGCTCGATGTGCAGGTTGACGCCTTCCCGCTCGAACACCGGCACCAGTTCCTCCATGGAGCGCCACCAGGCGGCCTCCGACATTTTCGTGGTAATGCCGCCCGCGCAGCAGCTTGAGCAGCCGCCGCGCTCGGGGTGGGGGCCGCGGCCGAACTCCGAGTTCATGGTGTCGCAGCCCATCTCGACCGCGATCTCGATGACTTTCTTCCAGTAGCCAACGGCGGTCTTGCGCTCCTCCTCGTCCGGGCTGGCCCAGCGATACATCGGCAGCAAGGAGGCGAGCTTGACCCCTTGATCCCGCAGGGCCGCCTTGAACGCCTCCATCCGCTCCGGAAAGGCGCGAGGGTGCACCCACCAGTCCAGGAAATCGGCGCGCGGCGAAAGCTCGATGTACTCGTATCCCAGCTCCGCCGCCAGCCGCGGCAGCTCGGTCAGGGACAGATGGCGGTGCATGAAAGGGTCCAGGGCAATCTTCATACCTACTCGCCTCCATCGGGCAGCGGCCGTCCCGGGATGGACTGCGCCCCGAAGCGCGCGTCCCACTCGTCCTGCACCGCTTGCAGCACCCGCATTGCCGGCAGCACCGAAGGACCGGAGGCCAGCGGCGGCCGGCCTTCCCGCACCGCGGCCACGAAGTCCCGCACGATTCGCGCGGCGTTGTCCTGCTCGCTTTCCAACGCCACCGTGCCCTCGCGGGTGCGCAGCGTCGCCGCCAGGGTGTCGTAAAAATACGTGTCCCGGTCAGTGACGATCAGCTTGTCGTAGAACCGGAAGCTCGCATGGTAGGAGCCGTGCACCAGCAGGGTGCGGTCGTCCTCCGTTTCCACCAGCACCACGCATTCCATGGGAATGCCCGTGGTCTCATGCAGCGGCCCCAAATGGCCTTGCACCCGGCGGATGGGAGCAAAATCGAACAGGAACAGGCCGAGATCGACGAAGTGGCAGAAATGATGCCAAAGGATGTTGTCGCTCCAGCTCCGCCGGTAGCCCGTCGCGCCGATGTTGACCAGGCGCGGGATGAAGAACCGCCCAGCGATGTGCCGGATGCGCTCCTCGCCCGCCGCCACCCGGGCGCGCAGCGCCTCGCGCTCCCGCCGGAAGCGCATGGGATGGCTCAGCCCGTATACCACCCCGGCGCGTTCCCCGGCGGCGACCACGCGCTCTGCGCCGGCGAGGCTCATGGCGATGGGTATTTCGATCAGCGTGTGCTTGCCTG
This sequence comes from uncultured Acetobacteraceae bacterium, assembly GCA_937873175.1. GTDB lineage: Bacteria > Pseudomonadota > Alphaproteobacteria > Acetobacterales > Acetobacteraceae > CAHJXG01. The sequence goes on from CALMVT010000345.1 coordinate 68,071, forward strand.
CTTGGAGGCAGCGGATCGCCTCGGCCTCGTGCCCTTCGCTCGGGGTGGCGAGGATCACGGCATCCACCGCCGGGTCGGCCAACGCCTCGTCGAGCGACAGCGTCCAGCGGCCGTAGCCATGGGTTTGGGCGAACGCCTCCGCCGCCTCCGGCCGGCGGCCAACGAGGGTGTGCAGTTCCGCCCCCGCGTCCCGCAGCGCCCGGGAATGCCATTCTCCCATCATACCGTAGCCGACCACGCAAACCTTCACGCGCGCCTCCCCCGATTCAGGCCATCCCTCAGCCCATCGCCTGCGCCGCGCGGGCCCGCAGGTAGGCCGCGCGCGCTTCCTGCACCTCGCCCCGCGGAGACACCTCCGGCACTGCCACGTCCCACCAGGCCCTGCCCGCTTCCGTGGTCGGCCCGGGATCGGTCTGGATCACGACCACATAGGTGCGGTCCGCCGCCTTCGCCCGCTCCAGCGCCGCCTCCAGCCCGGCAATGCCATCCACCGCTTCCGCCTGCGCGCCCAGGGATCGCGCATGGGCGGCGAAGTCCACCCAGGTCTCGTTGGCCCGGCCGTCCACGTCGGCGAGGAGGTTGTTGAACGGAGCGCCGCCGCACGCCTGCTGCAGGCGGTTGATGCAGCCATAGCCGCGGTTGTCCAGCACGGTGACGATCAGCTTGCGCCCCAGCATCACCGAGGTGTGCAGCTCGGAGTTGAGCATCAGGTAGCTGCCGTCGCCCACCATCACGAACACGTCCCGCTCGGGCCGGGCCAGCTTCACGCCGAGGCCGCCGGCGATCTCGTAGCCCATGCAGGAAAAGCCGTATTCCAGGTGGTAGCTGCCCGGCTCGGCGCTGCGCCAAAGCTTGTGCAGTTCGCCCGGCAGGCCGCCCGCGGCGCAGACCACGGTGCCGCCCGGCCCGGCTGCCTGGTTCACCGCGCCCAGCACCTGCGCGTCTGTCGGCAATTCGAGGTTGCCCGGCGCCGTCGCCGCGTCCACGAGGGCGTTCCACTCCTCCACCAGCCCGGCGGCGCGTCGTTGCCACGTCGGCGGGGCGGCGTAACCCTCCAACGCCGCGCCCAGCTCTTCCAGCGTGCGGCGGGCGTCGCCGACCAGCGGCACGGCACCGTGCTTGTGCGCGTCGAACCCGGCGACGTTGAGCTGCACTAGCCGCGCCCGGCCCGGCAGCACGGCCCGCGATCCCGTGGTGAAGTCCTGCAAGCGCGTGCCGACCGCTAGCACCAAGTCGGCCTCGCCCGCGAGCGCATTGGCGGCGGAGCTGCCGGTCACGCCGATGGACCCCACGGCCTGCGGGTGGTCCCAGGGCATCGCGCTTTTGCCGGCCTGCGTTTCGGCGACAGGGATGCGGTGCCGGGCCGCGAACTCCTGCAGCACCGCGGCCGCCTCGGAGTAAAGCACGCCGCCGCCGGCGACGATCAAGGGCCGCTCCGCTCCGCGCAGCAGGTCCGCGACATCGGCCAGTTCCGCCGGGTCGGCACCGGGCCGGCGCAAACGGTGCAGGCGAGGGGCGAAAAAGGTTTCGGGGTAGTTGCAGGCTTCCGCCTGCACGTCCTGGCACAGGCAAAGCGTGGCCGGGCCGCACTCCGCCGGGTCGGTGAGCGCGGCCATCACGCGGGGCAGCGAGACCAGCAACTGCTCCGGCCGGGTGATGCGGTCCCAGAAGCGCGACACCGGCTTGAAGCAGTCGTTGACGCTGGCGGTGGCGTCGCCTAGGTCCTCCAACTGCTGCAGCACCGGGTCGGGCCGGCGGTCGGCGAACGCGTCGCCGGGCAGGAACAGCACAGGGAGGCGGTTGACATGGGCGACGCCGGCCGCGGTCAGCAGGTTCATCGCCCCCGGGCCGATGGAGGTCGTGACCGCCATCATCTGCCGGCGGTTGCTCGCCTTGGCAAAGGCGGCGGCAGCCAGCGCCATGCCCTGCTCGTTGTGCCCGCGCAGGGTGGGCAGCGTGTCCCGCGCGCCGTGCAAAGCCTCGCCCATGCCGGACACGTTGCCATGGCCGAAAATGGCCCAGCAGCCCGTGAACAGCGGCGCTTCCGTCCCGTCCTCCAGCACCGTGCGCTGCGCCGCAAGATACCGCACCACCGCCTGCGCCGCGGAAAAGCGGACGGTGGCGCCCGTGCCCGGCTCAGGCATTGCGGCGCCCGCCGCGGCGGTACTGGTCGGCCATGACGGCGGCGATGATGATCAGGCCCTTCACGATGTCCTGGATGTAGGCGTCCACGCCCAGGGCCCGGATGTCCCCGGTGGTCGGCTGGATCACCCCGGCGAGGATTTTCATCAATGTCGATTTGCCGGCGCCGTTCTCCCCCATCAGCGCGTGCACCGAGCCGGGGCGCAGGCGCAGGGTCACGTCCTCAAGCGCCTTGACGCCTGGGAACTGCTTGGACACTTCGATGGCTTCTAGGAGATACTCCCCCGGCGCGGCGTCGCCGAAACGCGAAGCGTTTGCGGCTGGGGCGGCAGGACGGTCCGCGGTGGCGTGTGCTGACATGGCTTGCTCCTTCCTCACGCGGCCGGCGCCCGGGCGTGTTCCGACAGCCCGGCGCGGATCAAGGCCATGCTGTCGCGCAGCGCCGGCGCCGGGTCGTCCAGGTCCTGGACGCTCCGGGCGAACGGCTCAAAGGAAAGCGGCCCGGCGTAGCCGCCACGGCGGAGGGCGCGGATTTGCTCCAGGTTGCCGAGGCGGTCGCCCCGGCCCACCAGGATGCGGTGCCCGTCGCGCATGTCGGCGCGGGCCAGGCCCGGCTCCTCCACCCCCGGAGATGTGCACCAGCCCCGTCCGCTCCGGGAACATCTCGGCTTCCCCCGCGAGGTGGTGGTGGAAGGTGTCGTGCAGCACGGCAAAGGCCTGGCCGCCATCCACGGCGTCAACCGCGTCCAGCGCGGTCCGCTTGAAGCGCAGCGAGCTTTCCTCGAAGCCGAGCGGCTCGATCAGGCCGGTCAGCCCGTGGTCAAGCAGGACTGGCTTGAGTGCCGTGAGCGCCCGCTCCAAGTCCGCGCGCCGCTCCGCCTCCCCCCGGCGGTCGTCGCGGGCGTTCAGCGGGCACAGCACGATGGCACGCGCGCCGCAGTCCCGGGCATAGGCGGCGAGCGCCGCGGCCTCCGCTTCCCGCGCCCGCTCCCAAATGTTGAACCGCTGCAAGGCATTGATGGACAGGATGGCCAGCCCGGCGGCCTCGGCCTCGGCCCGCACCCGGTCTGCCGGGGTTGCGTCCGCGATCTGCACGCCCGGCAGGTCGTTGCGGATTTCCACCGCGTCCATGCCGAGGCCGCGGGCCAGCGCTGCGAAGTCGTTGAAGCGCCGGTG
>CALMVT010000346.1 GCA_937873175.1 uncultured Acetobacteraceae bacterium
ACCCTGGATGCCATCTTGCCCTTCAAGTTGAACGCCGACCGCCGCCATCACATCCCCAAGCAGAAGTTCAAGATCACGATCTGGCACGACTATGACGCGAGCCTGCGCCAGCGCGGCAGCTTGACGGTTTGGGTGACCGAGGAGGCGATCGCGGCGTGGACGGCTGAACCACGGACGAGCCGGGGCGGGCAGCGGACCTACTCATCTTTGGCCATTCTGACGGCGTTGACCCTCCGTGCGGTATTTCGGCTGGCTCTGCGCCAAACAGAGGGCCTGATCGGCTCCGTCATACGCTTGCTCGGGCTCGATCTCGCCGTTCCTGACCACAGCACGCTGAGCCGCCGGGCGGAAACGCTGGAGGTGCCACGGCCAAGAACCAGCGCCGGTTCCATACATCTCCTGGTGGACAGCACGGGCCTCAAGCTCTGTGGCGCGGGCGAATGGCTGCTGGAGAAGCACGGCACCAAGGTGCGTCGGTCGTGGCGTAAGTTGCACCTCGGCATGGACGCCGATACCGGCCAGATCGTCGCCTCCTTGCTGACCACCAAGGACGTGGACGACGGCGCGCAAGCGGGCTCTTTGCTCGACCAGGTCGAGGGCCCGCTCGCCTCTTTTACCGGCGACGGCGCCTACGACCAAGATGGCGTCACCTCCAGCGTGACCGCCCGCCATCCAGAAGCGGCGATCATCGTGCCGCCACGCACAACGGCCGTGCCGAGCGACACGGCCGAGATCGCACCGACACAGCGCGACCACCACCTCCAGCACATCGCCAAGCACGGCCGCATGGCTTGGCAGACGGCATCCGGCTACACCAGGCGGGCCCGAGCCGAGACGGGCATCTCGCGCTTTAAACAGGTGATCGGTGATGGCCTGCGCTCACACACCGACGAACGCCAGGTGACCGAGGTGGGCGTCGCTGTCCATGTCCTCAACCGCATGCTGGAGCTCGGAAGCCCGAACTCCGTCCGCATCGCCTGAACGAGAACGGGGTTGGGGGCGGAGCGTTCACCCCGCCGATCGATGCAACAACACCGCACTTCGGCGAGTGCAGCAAGCAGGACAGCAAAGGGCACGTGGCGACCTCACGAAGCGGGGAGGTCGTCCCCATACAGCCGCTGCGTCACCCCGACGCCGCTCACGCCCAGGTTGCTATGGCAGAACTGAATGACCCTGGCACCGCCACAAGGCCAATCATGCCTTCCGAACAAGAACAGATTGAGGGTTATGACAATTTCCACATGTACGAAAAGTATGTGAAAAGTTGTCCTAGGCAGCTGTTGCTTTGAAAATTGGCGCTTTTGATCCAGGATCATATCAGAGAATTTGGTTGTGTTACATTCTGACATATAAATGTTTGAGATTTTTAGTTGATGGCTGTGAAGGGGTAATTACTTATGGTGGGCCATCGGCAAGATTTCGCAATCCTTGACCCGAGACGAATGCGCCAACTACTTCCGGCACTGCGGGTATGGCCAGTCAGGCTGAAAACCCTCTAAGCTGAGATAAGCTTCAAAACCATTGAGCGGCTGCGGGCAATGAGGCGGCGGTCGAAGAGGAACGTCAATCGATGGATGGAACCGTGTTGGACGCGGGCGATGCCAAGGGCGGCCTGCTCAGCCGCAGCCGGACCGTAGCGCGGCCTGGGTTCAATCGCTGGGTTGTGCCGCCGGCCGCCCTGGCGATCCATCTCTGCATCGGCATGGCTTATGGGTTTTCGGTGTTCTGGCTGCCGCTGTCTCGGGTGCTGGGCGTCACGGCCCCGGTTGCATGCCCGGCGGACACGTCGCTGCTGCAGGCGCTGGTCACCACGAGTTGTGATTGGCGCGTGTCCGATGTCAGCGTGATATACACGTTGTTCTGCGTGTTTCTCGGCTCTTCCGCGGCGATCTGGGGCGGCTGGCTGGAGCGGGCAGGGCCGCGCAAGGCCGGGTTCGTGGCGACCCTTTGCTGGTGCGGCGGCCTCGCCGTCTCGGCACTGGGCATCTACGTGCACCAGCTTTGGATGCTGTGGCTTGGGTCCGGCGTGCTCGGCGGCATCGGGCTGGGCCTGGGCTACATCTCGCCGGTCTCGACCTTGATCAAGTGGTTCCCGGACCGGCGCGGGATGGCGACCGGGATGGCGATCATGGGCTTCGGCGGCGGGGCGTTGATCGGCGCGCCCTTGGCTGACCTGCTGATGAACCACTTTCGCGGACCCGGCACGGTGGGCGTTTGGCAGTGCTTCCTGGTGCTGGCGGCCCTTTACGCCGTGTTCATGCTCGCCGGCACGTTCGGATACCGAGTTCCCCCGGCGAACTGGACGCCCGAAGGATGGACCGCTCCGGCCGTCCGCCGCGGCATGGTCACCCGGCGCAACGTGCACCTGCAGGATGCGCACAAGACGCCGCAGTTCTGGCTGATCTGGGCGGTGCTGTGCCTCAACGTTTCGGCCGGCATCGGGGTGCTCGGCCTGGCCTCGCCCATGTTGCAGGAAATCTTTGCAGGTTCCCTGATCGGCCATTCCGAGGTGCGGTTCAGCGCGCTGGACGCAAGCCAGAAGACCGCGGTGGCGACGATTGCCGCAGGCTTCGTGGGCCTCCTGTCGCTGTTCAACATCGGCGGCCGGTTCTTCTGGGCGTCCCTTTCCGACAGGATCGGGCGCAAGCTCACCTACGCAACGTTCTTCGTGCTCGGCATTGCGGTGTATGCCTTGGCGCCATGGGCGGCGCATGGCGGCCACCAAGCGCTGTTCGTGGCGATGATGTGCGTGGCTTTGTCGATGTACGGCGGCGGGTTTGCGACCGTGCCGGCGTACCTGGCCGACATGTTCGGCACCCAGTTCGTGGGCGCGATCCACGGGCGGCTGCTGACGGCGTGGTCCACGGCCGGCGTAATCGGCCCGCTGGTGATCAACTACATCCGCGAGTCGCAGATCGCCGCCGGCGTGCCACGGGAGCAGGTGTATGACCGCACCCTGCTCATCCTCGCCGGGTTCCTCGCGGTGGGGTTCGTGGCGAACCTGTTGATCCGCCCGGTGGCGGCGCGCTGGCACATGGCGAACGACAACGCGCCGGAACACGT